>JAJEAQ010000051.1 GCA_022822685.1 Trichodesmium sp. jk18x7bins.61 | reverse complement strand
CTACACCACAAGGATGGCAACCATAACAACTGGAAGCCAGGGAACCTAGAGGCACTCCACAGCCATTGTCATCATTATGAACACATGAGCTTGGAGAAATCCTAGACTAACTAGGAGCCGGATGAGGTGAAAGTCTCACAGGGGGTTCTGAAGTCGAGGCGCCCCGAATAATATCGGACGTCGATCTAACAAAGGTATCCACAGACGCACATCAGCGATAAATACTTTGTAGGATTGTTCTCCTATTCTCAAAGGAAATCTTTTATAAAAATTTCCGGCAATTATATTGTGGTTTGTAGTCCCACCAGTCATAGGTATTATTGCTCCATCATGGTATTCACTTTTGTTCTCTGCAATTTCTTCTAAAGCCAGATATTCTTCAGGGGTGTAATAGCGTTTTTCCGTTTGAACTTGCATGGAAATTACCTAATACCAATTTCATCTAATTTTGTTATACTCATAATAATTCTCCGAGTCAGTGCCAGTAGGAGTATCTTACTCCCGTGCGTGAGCGAGCATCTTGCTCCTGTGCGTGAGCAAGACGCTCACACTATAAATTTTGTCTATGGCATTAAAATATAATAAAGTATAATATATATTTTGTAGGCTGGCTGGGAAGCGCGTAGGGGATATTTAAACTTTCCCATGGCTAAGTATAATAGAACAATTACACTGTACTTTTGTTATGTAAATATGAACGAAAATTTAAATAATATAGAAGAGTTAACAGTATTAATAGATTATCAATCTTTTAGTGATTTAACATGTCTAAACAATTGGGAATAATTGCTAAGAGATGGGAGCAAAACAATTCTCAAAAAAAATAGTTATAAAATTGCTCAGAGTAAAAACAAGAACATTTTTATTAACACAGATTTATTAGAAGTAATGATTGAGGGAGAAGATTTTGAAAATTTAGTAACTATAAGAAATTGGGAAGAATTGGTAAGAGATAAAATTAAATCAATTATTAAGGAAAAATCTAATGAAATCATGAAAGATGATTTAGCTCGATTCAGTTGATTGGAAGTAACAATAGATGAGGAAGATTTTGAAAATTTAGTAACTATAAGAAATTGGGAAGAATTGGTAAGAGAGCAGGTGGAGAAGATTATTGATGAAAATGAGGATAAAATTTTGAATATTCAAGATATTAGATATGAATTGAGTTCATATCCCCTTCCTTATACGGATTAGCCAGGTAGTGATGGCTCACCACCCACACCAGATTAATCAATTTTGCGTAGCCACTTTTTAGTATTGGAGAATATGCAAATAGTTCTCAGTACTAATTTTGGTAGAATCGATGTTTCATTCATTCATTAAAATACTTTAGGTTGGGTTAAGTTTGTTCGCAACCCAAAAAAAACTTTATTGCTAGGCTAGTAGTTGCACTTTGAGGCTAGATATATATTTGACGCCCCATCGCAACTACGAGCAAAGACTTTTTTATAACTAATTACCCGAACATGCTATTAAACGCTTACCGATAATATAGCTCTAAACAGCAGATTGCTGCCCTGGTGTGAGTATTTCACTTCAGGAGCAGAGCAATAAGAGAGTCACCAAGCCCTATATTTATATGGGGTGAGGTGACTTAACTATTCTGAAATCACAGAATATCAGAAATTTGCAACGGATTGGCTCTCATTTGACGGTTGGCTTCTTCCAATTTTTCGCGAGCAGACATCACACAAATATTGCTTTGTTCCATGCCCCTAGTAAAGACATCCAACAAAGTTTGTTTCACATCGGCGACAGTAGCTTTGAGCGATCGCTGATAACGTTCCTCCCGTACTTCAGCAGTTTGAGCTGTCAGATAACGTTCCAACGCCAAACTTGTCGCTACCTCTGGACGTAAAACAGGAGAATCATTCTGAGTCGTAGCAATAATCGCCCGGTCAACATCAGTCTGAGTCCAATCTACATCCTTGATATAATCTATTAAACCAGCAAATACGTCAAGAGTGCGGCTAATATTAGGATCGCGGTATGAATACAGGGACATAACTTTTCCTAACGGACTGTAAGCACATCCGGCACCATAAGCATTACCTTTGAGGCGGATTTCACTGAATAGATAACCCAAACCTAACAAATGAGCGCCTAACTCTAACAAGGGAGATTTCTGATGACTGAAATGAGGTGCAGGCATACTCTGAACGCAATAAGCAACTTGTACAGGGCCAGCTAAACCTTCTCGCAGATTGTATACAGGCTCAAAGCGACTACCAAAGTTATCTCCTGGTTTTTCTTGTTGCTGCAAACCCCACTCTGAGAGTGTTTTCCGTACCAACTCGTAAGCATGGTCTGAGCCAGTCAAACTAGCAGTCAATGGTTGATTGGCAACATAATCGCGGATTGTTTCAATTTGCTTCATCAAATTTGCCCCATGCTCATCAAAGCGATCGCATACTTTATTCATCAACTCTAGCTGAGGCAAACCGTTAATAATCTCACTAATCTTAGCTTCTCGCGTCATGCCAGCACTAGCCCGCGACATAGCTGTATAAATACCATTATAAACCAGCTCGGAACTATATTGAGCCTGAGACTGAATCGCCACATCCCTTAATCGAGCTGTATCGCGAGGATTTACTGCCCAAATAATATCTCGTAACAACGAGAATGCTGTATCAACCTGTTCATCAAGAGTTTTCAGACTAATGCGAAAACCATGCACGCGACGATAGGGATCTTGAGCGTGAGTTCGTAACTGACATTTAAAACTAATTCCGCCAGTATTAGAAGCAATGCGCCGGGCAATCTGTTCATAATTCATTTCTCCTGCCCCTAACTTCCGCAGTGCATCTATATAAGTAGATACGTACAACCACAACTCTTCTGGCATAGCCCGTAAATTGAAATCCAGCTGTAAATAATTGACCCCATTGCTCAGTACATGATTACGTAATAGTGTCACTCCACCATCAATACTTTCAATCTCAGTCGGAATATTTTCTGGCTGTTGTGGCAAGTCGTTTACTTGTAATTGGGGAAGCTTGGCTACAACTTCCGGTGCGTTAGGAGTTCCTGACTCTACTTCTAGTTCTTCTGCTTCAGCAGCGATGCGCTCTAATTGTTCTGGAGTTAGTTGAGAGCGCACTTGTTCCACTTGTGCTGCTACTGATTGGTCATAAGCAGATTGCCATTCCCTGTCTGGCTTCATTACCAAAGTCAAACAGTGGTGATTGTTGAGTAACTTTTCACGGATTAAGTTGTTGAAATAATTGGGGTCTTCATCATAATGTTGTTTACAGATAGCTAGGTGATCGCTCATATTCACAAATGTCAATGGATCACCCCCATAAATCCAAGTTTGCATCACCAGGAATAACATTCTCAAAGGATACATCCTGGCGATTTCTTGGTGTTGGTAGATTGCCTGTTGGAATGCTGCCTCTACAAGACTAGGCTCAATTTCATTACTAGCAAGTGCTTCTAGAGTATTTAGCACTAACTGACTAAATGCTTCACCGCGATCTGGTTCACTACCTTGAATACCGACATGGAAAGTAGCCTCCTTTCCCACAGAGTCTAACCCAGAGTGCAGTAAATCTTGACCTATCTGTGACTCAACAATTGCTTTTTTCAAGGGTGCTGCTTCATTTCCCAATAAGATGCGACCAAGAATATCTAAAGAAACCCACTCATCAGGAGCAGTGCTATCTCCCACTAACCATTTCATCATTATGTAAGTTTTCTCTGCTTCCTCTTCTCCTGCACCAATAGGATAAGACTCTTCTTGGAAATGTGACTCACTCCACCGAGGTTGAGGAGTAATGTCTATGTTTGGTTCCCGTCGCTCAAAAGAATCTAGCTTGCCAGCCAAAAACTGGAGATATTCGGGAGTCGTAATATTTCCATAAAATAAGAAGTAGGCGTTACTGGGGTGATAATAGTTGGTGTGGAATGCTTGGAAATCTTGGTAAGTTAGTTCAGGTATATTTTTGGGGTCGCCTCCGGATTCAACACCATAAATGTTATCAGGAAATAGACTCCGGTTAGCGAGACTATCTAGGCGTTGTTCGGGGTCTGACATAGCCCCACTCATTTCGTTGTAAACTACCCCTGTAAACTTTAACTTACCTTGTGGGTTTTCCGGGTCAGCCGGAGCTAGGTGATGTCCTTCTCGTTTGAATGTGTTTTCTGTCAGGAGGGGGTGAAATACAGCATCAAAGTATACTTCTGCTAGGTTGAATAAGTCTTGTTTGACTTTGCTACAGACTGGGTAGTAAGTGCAGTCAGCTCCAGTCATCGCATTGATGAAGGTTGCTGGACTCATTTTCAGCATCTCGAAAAATGGTTCCCGTACAGGATATTTTTTTGAGCCAGCTAGTACAGAATGTTCAAGGATGTGGGGTATTCCCGTACTATTTGGG
The DNA here is from genome assembly GCA_022822685.1 of Trichodesmium sp. jk18x7bins.61. Classification (GTDB taxonomy): domain Bacteria; phylum Cyanobacteriota; class Cyanobacteriia; order Cyanobacteriales; family Microcoleaceae; genus JAJEAQ01. The sequence goes on along the minus strand of JAJEAQ010000051.1, from coordinate 1,469 downwards.
GGAGGAGTAGGAAAACTAATTGAAAAGAGATTTTCCGCATCCTCTGAATATAGGTGTAGCAATTTTGCACCGGTTTTTAGATGTTCTAATTGATATGCCACCATCTGCTGTTGGCTCAGGGAAGTAATGGCTTTTACTTCAAATCCTTCTAGTTTTTGTCCAACTTCTAAAGTTCTTTCGGTTAATACGGGCATAGAAAATAAATTGCTATTTTGTTTACTTCTTCTTATTTTAATACCAATTTTATAAAACATTGCTACAATGCTTTCCCTTGCTGTTAGGAATTTAGAGTAACATAACTACCTTTGTTGAATTTGGTATAAGCTATTTCTGGTGTTCGGTTTGCTTTCCATGTAAGGAGGGGGTTTCTATCCTGGTGTAAAAATTATTTCACCATGCCCCAGACTTACCCATGTTGAAGAATGCAGGGAAAACTGAAGCGAGCAATTAACAAAATTTCAACTCCCTTCGGGATAGGTAACAGGGAAAAGGCAAGAGGCCAAAGTACTGTTATAAGAGGGTTTGAGTCCCCAAATATTCGGGAGATTCTGTTCAACCTAAATTATGATCGATTGCAGTTTAGACTCCTGGTGATACCCTCCTCTTGTACATATAATTGGCTTTGTTGCACAAAAGACTAAAATAGTGTAGGAATAGCAGAGTATGGCACAAAAAATCTGCACCAGTAGACATGAGTAAGTCCAAGTCCAAACCCCAGTACCGAGTCAGCAATTGGCCTGAATATAATGCTTCCTTGAAATAAAGATGTAGTTTAACATTTTGACTGACTCCCGAAGCGATACAGCAGTGGCTTAGTCAGGAAAAAAGGGACGTCAAGGAGCATCTAATACCTACAATGATGTAGCAATTGAATTGATGGTAATACTGCAACCTCTATTCAACCAGGCAGGACGACAAACTCAAGGGTTTGTGGAATCTGTATTTATGTTGATGGAACTAGATATCGGGTCAGGTGGCCGACCCCAGTCGGAGCTTTCAGGTCGCCTGTCGCGCGACCTGAATGAGGATTGCTCCTCTCTCCTCCCCTTTGAACCGTGGGTGACAGTTACCCATCACACGGCTCAAGCCTTACTTCCAGCTCAACAATTCTTGGTTTTGAATGTACCTGTTGCCTCCAAGAGTCGGAGCTTTCTTATGTCGGCGACAGGCTCAACGCTTTTAGCTAAAGCTACATGAATGTGTTGACGTTTTAGCCAGTATTCTTTGAGTAAGGGGTCGTCTGGACTTGATTGGAATTTGACTTTGAGCCTGTCGCGCGACCTGAATACATGTCTAATCATGGGTGTACTACTGATATCATAAAGTATGAAAGATTTCTCTTCTCCTTTTCTACTAATTCTTTGACACATGTTGAGCATGGATCCGACATGTTTCGTCTGTCGGCTCCCTGAACATGTCGGCGACAGTCTAAAAATGTCGCTTCAGCTAAAATGTCCAGTCTTTCCCCT
>JAJEAQ010000584.1 GCA_022822685.1 Trichodesmium sp. jk18x7bins.61 | reverse complement strand
GTTTCAAGGGATAGACACCTCACAGTTATATGTGAAGCAGATGGGTGGTATATCTGTTTCAATATAGAAGATGAAATAGTGCCTATAGAGGATGTAGAGATACAGCCTACCGAGAACAATTTATGCTTGTATTGAGCTAGGATTGATTTATTATGCTGTTAAGTGGGTGAGTTTAGCTTCCCTACATGAATGTAGAAGTGCCCAGAATCCCGCGTTGTCGCGTTAGCGCCACGGAGTGAGTATGTAAAATCCGACTGGTTATGCTCCTGAATCAGTTCAGGTTGAGAGAATTTATCCCACAAGAGAAAATCGAAAATTCTGTAAAGAAAAGGGGATGAAAATCAGTGGTCCACCACTAGGAAGACCACCAGCAAATGTAAGTCAAGAACAAAAAAAACCAGCTCTGTTGGATGAAAAAGTTCGTAACTCAATTGCCGGAAAATTTGGACAAGGAAAAAGAAGATTTAGCCTAGATAGGGTAATGCCTAAACTTTCTAAGACTGCTGAAACTGCTATTGCTATTACTTTTTTAGTAATCAACCTTTCAACCTTGTTAAAGCAAGTTTTTTGTCTTTTTTTATGCTTTTTTGCCCAAAAAATTACTTTGACTGGGAATTAATCAGTATAAATTATCATGGGGCGATTTCAAATAATAAAAGATTATCTCTGGCGTTTCCTTGAGTAACTAATCAACTCTTTCCTTACTTTTTCAGCAAACCCGAAGTAGTTATTCCGCCTAAGAAAAACCGGAAAGAAGCCCGTCATTACGATGACGTGTTATACAAAGCACGTCATCTGATTGAAAATTTTTTCCCCAAACTTAAACAATATCGGGCGATCACTACTAGGTACGACAAGCGTTCGGTTAACTTTCTGGGAGGGGTTTATTTAGTAGCGTCAGTCATTTTGTTGGCACGCGCTATCATCATCTCCCATATTCATAGAATGGCTATTTTGTCAACATGTTAATTGATGACAGACTCTAGGGTTTAAAGTCTCTCCTGTTCAGGAGAAAAAATCATTTATATTTTCCTTTTGGTCAATCCTCTTATTTTCAGAATCAATAATAAATAATTGTCAATTAATAATTGTCAATTAATAATTGTCAATTGTTAAGTGTGTGTCCGAAAACATAACGCTGGCTCTCATCCCGACGCTCTCCCGGTAGGAGGAGCGCTTATCTTCCCGCCAGGCAAGTTAAACAAGAAGTTTCTGCTTGGCTAAAGAAATCTCTGTTTTAACCTGTTCAAAACCTGTGCCACCATAACTATTGCGTGCAGATACAACTTGATAGGGAGCGATCGCTTCATAAATATCTGCTTCAAACATAGGATGTAATTCTTGCCATTCTTCTAAAGTTAAATCTTTGAGTAATTTGCCTCCAGAAATACAAGTTTTGACCACCTTACCTACCAGGTTATAAGCTTCTCGGAAAGGTACACCACGAGCTGCTAAATAATCAGCTACATCTGTCGCATTAGAAAAATCTGCCAATACTGCTTCTGTGAGGCGATCGCTATTAAACTCTAAACCTTCCTGAAGCAGAATAGTCATTGCCTCTAAACAACTTTTCACTGTTTTGACAGTATCAAATAAACCTTCCTTATCCTCTTGCAAATCCTTATTATACGCCAATGGTAAACCCTTCATTACCACTAACATACCTTGTAAATGACCAAAAACTCGACCCGTTTTTCCCCTAACTAACTCTGGCACATCAGGATTTTTCTTTTGAGGCATAATACTAGAACCTGTAGCGCAACTATCAGTTAAAGTCACAAACCTAAATTCTTCAGAAGACCATAAAATTATTTCCTCTGCTAAACGACTTAAATGCACCATAATAATGCTAGCCCCGCAGAGAAATTCAATCGCAAAATCTCGGTCACTGACTCCATCTAAACTATTAGCATAAGGCTTTTCAAACTTTAATAATTCAGCAGTGTAATGTCTATCAATAGGAAAAGTTGTACCTGCTAGAGCCCCACAACCAAGAGGAGAAATATTCACCCGCTGATAAACATCTCCCAAACGTTCCCAGTCTCTCTGTGCTTTATGAAAATAAGCCAAAAGATGATGAGCCAAACTCAAAGGTTGAGCTCTTTGTAGATGAGTATAACCAGGAATTAAAGTTTCTATATTAGACTCAGCCAACTCCAATAAACATGATTGAAAATTTCTCAATAAAATCCGAATTTGTTCAATTTGTTCTCGCAAATAAAGCCTAGTATCAGTTCCCACTTGATCATTTCTAGACCTAGCTGTATGTAGTCTTTTACCAACATCCCCAGTAATTTCTGTCAGTCTTTTTTCAACAGCAAAGTGAACATCTTCAGCATCCAGACTTAGATGAAACTTACCTTCTCGATCTTCTTGACGAATTTGCTCTAAACCCATGACTAACTTTTCACCTTCATCTGCTGAAATAATACCAGTTTTAGCCAACATTTTTGCATGAGCTATTGAACCATTAATATCATGCTCAATCAATTCAATATCAAAGTTAATACTGGCATTAAACTTAGCTATAGTAGGATGCAGCGCCTTTTCAAATCTTTGGCTCCAAGTTTGTTGCTCTTGCTTCTTCATTTTGCAGCTTTTTTTCTGTTTAACTCGCTAATCATCTAAATAGTCAATCATTATGGCAATATACTTTTAACCATCCAACCAATTACAAGACCAACTAATAATGCCCATACTAGGCCACGATCTACAAAATTGTTTCAAGCTGTTTGCACATCAGCCCATAAATCTATATCAACTTGTTGAGCAAAAAGTTGCCAACTATACAATACTTTCAATCCGAATAAATCTCAAACATTACGGTCATTCGTAATCAGATTCAAACCCCATCTGGTTGTCGAAATTACATTAACAATCATCTATCTCTTCTCCTGTAGAAGATTTTACTTTCATCACAACTAGAGTCATATCATCTAGATCGTAGTTTCCCTCACCAACAAATTGTTTTACTTGATCAAACAGATAATTTAGTATTTCTTGTGGTTGTTGATAATTTTGACAGGCCAATTTAAAAGCTGCGCTTAATTTAAGATCATCGTAACGATCGCCTTGCTTATTAGCGGCATCTGTAAACCCATCTGTATAATAAATTATGGTATCTCCAGGATTAAGTTGCACCTGTGCCTCATTATATTTGGGTTCTACTTCTAAACCTATTAACATTCCCACAGTATCCAACTGCACAATCGAGTTACTAGCAGCTTGCCACAACATCGGAGGATGGTGAGCTGCATTGCTATATGACAAAATATGACTTTCTGGATCGTACTCTGAATAAAACAAAGTCACGAACCTATGGGAACTTTCTAGATCAGCATACATGACTTGATTCAAATGTCCTAGCACTCTGGCTGGTGAGTGGCAGTTTAATACTTCTGCTCTCAACATTCCTCTAGTCATGGTCATAATTAAACCAGCAGGTACCCCTTTGCCCATAACATCTCCAATCACAATACTCCAGCGACAGGGCTGCTGTTTCTTGTTCTTAGAGTTTAACTGGTCATAGTTGGAGGGGATAAAATCATAATAGTCTCCTCCTACCCTATTTGCTGTTTGACAGCAAGCTGCTAAAGCAATGCCAGGAATTTTCGGACACTCTGGAGGTAATAATCGTAGTTGAATTTCTGCTCCGATTTCCAGCTCTCGATCCAAACGTTCTTTTTCTCGTAAGGAGGTAGCTAGTTCATCATTGGCGATCGCTACTGCTGTTTGATCTGCTACTAAGCGAATTAATTTTTGTCTCGCTGGCGTCCAAGCATATTCTGGGTCATGATTAAATACATATAGACGACCTCGTTCAGAATTTTTCACCAGGATTGATGTCCCAAATAACTGAACATCATTGCCCAGATAGTTGCTAACTTGGTAGTCCAAACTAGCAGCTTGAATCGAGGTTCCCTGTAGTTCGGTGGGCAAGGTTGTTTCTGTAATTAGCTGACTAGTTGCTATTTCGAGCACTTGTCGAATATCTTGACATTGACGGCCTTCTTGACAGTGTAGTTGCTGAAATCTAACTTTACCATCAGGCTTAAATAATACCAGTGCCGCACCATCAGCATCCGTGACTCGACAGCCCATGAGTGGAATTAATTCCAGAAACTGATTTAGATTATTGAAGCTACGCAAGGCAAAACTCAGAGAACTTAACAAATCATTAACATTTTGCTGTTCTCGATGTAAACGGGCCACCATTTCTTTCAGAGCATATACTGGTGTTATTTCTGAGGACGTTCCATTGGCAGTATCGTCAGTGGGTTCAGGAGAGTTTCGGTACACAGGCACTACATTCATAGAATTTCTTTGTGATAGGTAGGTTTACTGATTAGAGTAGCTGTTCTGCTATCAGAAGTCTTGATTTATTGCCATCTCAAGTTCTGGCAACTAATAGTTTCCCTAGTTGTTTTTTCCTTGATAGTTTTGGTTGGAGCTATTTATTCTCAGATCATAATTTCTGGGCCTTTTTTACTCTGGCATTTTTTTGATTTCAATGAAAGAATAGGTAGCTCAAGCAGCTTTATTATCCTTATGTATTCTTCTTTATAGTTAATAATTTCTGGCTTTGTTAACTAATAATCTAATAGTTTGATGTAGCATAAATTCAACTGATAATTATTCAGTGGGAATTTACTGTCTATTGAGCTGTCAAGATGCAATTTTTGAGTAGTGGGAGCATCTTGAGCGAGTGTGTGAGCGAGACTCTCATATATTCTGCTTCAGCGAGCGGAGGTTATAGGGCAGGGTAAGCTGAAAGCTCAGTGCTCAATAAAGAATTCATTTTGCTCTTTCTGTACGACTGGCGGATGTAGCTTACTTCTGGGAAAGAGTATAAATCCATGCCGCAGTCTTAGTATCTCCTGACTCCTTCTTGCATACAAAGTTAAAACTTCTTGCTTCTTGGCTTGATGGGTTTAAGAAACCAGCATCTATAGAGTGTATATAATTGGTTGGGGGTTGCAGACGCAGAGCGACTGACGCAGGTATCCCCATCCAATTTTCCCTGCTGCCCTCTGCCTTTTTCAACAAAACTCCAAAATTAAGTAGACAGACTATTATTTCTACATAACTACAATACATCCTAGATTTTGCTGAGTAATTCCGGAAAGTTATCCCAATTAAAGGTTTTCTCAGAAAATTATCCAATTCTCGTACCTCAGTATTAGCCTAGATTCTACTTTTGTCTTTTGCTATAAAATTTCTCAGTTTGTTGAGCTAATAATTTAGTTCAAACCAATGCTGGTAAAATGGAAGCCTTACCTCACTCTAGTTGAGAATTTTCATTTTAGTTTTAACCAAAATTTTATTTTTTCCTAGACTTAAATTACCAGATAACAATTTCTCCCTGATGATTTTTTATCAGCTTAATTATGAATAATACAGCTAGTAGGCTTACTTGCTAGCTATAACTCAAGAACTACCTGATTTTATCAGACTCATTTTTCTACCTAGTGGGAGTAATATCAGTATTGTAATTTAGTTGTTTTTGTTTCCTATCGTTTCAAGCAGATACCAAGGATAATATAGCAATGAACATTAAGAAGCCATTAGCTATAATCTTGATTTGTTTCCCCTATCTTTTCTTTGCTTTCAAGGAGAAAAAATATTAAGTACCTCAGCCAAATTAATTGTATATCTTGAGTCTGTAAGAAGTACCCAACAAACTAATCAGACATCAAATCATAACTCAATAGTAAATATACAAATAATTTGGCTGAACTCAAACCATGATCTAACAGAACTTTAAAAATTTTAGGCTCTAGCGCTCTAAGTTTATTCAAACCATTGTATTACTAAGTACTCAGCTTCTGAACATTTACTTTATAAATCAGCTCTAAAATATTGCTACAGAGTTTTGTCCTTGGTATAAGAGACTGTTTGTAAAGCAAATATTAAGATAGCTAAAATGTTGAATTCTGGTGGCCGGTGGCGGACAACTGAAATTCTTTATTTAAACCCCGCCCTTCAGGGCGGGGTTTACCTTCAGGGCGGGGTATTACAAGGAGATATCGACCCAATGGCCCTGCCTACGCAATAATTTAATCTCAGTTTTACAAACAATCTCTAAGAATCATCCTCTCAATAGTAAAAGCAATAAATCTTCAGCCACTGAGAAGAGCTTCAACAAACTCATAACTAGAAAACGGACGAAGGTCTTCTATACTTTCTCCCACACCAATAAAGCGAATCGGTAGACCTAGTTGTTTGACAATGGCTATTGCAACACCACCTCTAGCAGTTCCATCAAGTTTCGTCAAGACTACGCCACTGAGATTAGCAGCTTTTGCAAATACTTCTGCTTGTCGTAAACCATTTTGACCAAGTGTAGCATCTAATACCAGTAGAGATTCCACCACTGCACCTGGAGCTTTTTTCTCTACTATGCGATGGATTTTACTCAATTCATCCATCAAATTTTTCTTGTTTTGCAGTCTTCCGGCTGTGTCTATTAGTAATAATTCTGTATTTCTGGCTTGAGCTGCTACTATGCCATCAAAGACTACAGCCGCTGGATCAGTATTCTTTCCTGAATTGGCTATTACTTCTACCTTGCTCCTTTGTCCCCAAATTTTCAACTGTTCTACTGCTGCAGCTCGAAACGTATCCGCTGCTGCTATTAAACATCTATAGTCTGACTTCGTAGCTAAATGAGCAACTTTACCGATCGTTGTAGTTTTACCAGCTCCATTCACACCATTAAAAAGCCAAATATTTAAGGTATCTTTTTCTGGGACAAAAGTTAGGTTATATGCAGGGCTAACTACTTCACAATCTTTGAATGGCTGATCTAGGATATCTCTTAAAATTGTTTTCAAATAAGCGATCGCCTCTTCTGGAGGCAAAACTTCTTCACGCAACTTACTCTGTAGAGTCTCTATAATATAGTCTGTTGCTTCTACTCCCACATCAGCTTGTAGCAACATTGACTCTATTTCCATAACCGCATCTTGATTGAGCGGGCCTTGGCCTACAATTGCCTTTAATTGATTAAGTAAATTGCGCCGAGTTCTATCTAAGCCTTGTCGTAATTTCTGTAGCCAAGAAATTTCTTCAACAGAAACTTGGTCTGGGCGACGACCTTGAGCTGCTAAAATTTCTGCTGACCAAAGAAATGCTTCATCAAAAATTATGGGGTCTATTTCTTCCCCTTCATTCTGTACAGTTGTTGGTTCTGGAGCTTCTGGTAATGGTTCTTCTATAGCAGTCTCTTTCAGACGTTCTACCCTGGCTTGCCTTTCTGCTTGAGCTTGAGCCCAGAAAGGTAGCTGTGCCGATGGGGTTACCTCTACAACTGAATCTAACTCCACCGTAGTGTCTACTTCCGTGGCTTTTGTTTCCCTAGGAGTGATTTCCTCTACTATTGGAGCTGCTTTTACTTGGGCTTCTGTTTTTTCTGCTGCAATATCATTTACTATAGGTCTTGATATATTAGGATCCGCCTTAGCTAAAATTGAAGGTATTCCACTTTCTGACTTTTCCTGTGTATCGGTTGTATCTGTAGTAGCTTGAGATAGTTCTGATTGAGTTTTTTTCTGTTCTTGAATATTTTTGTAAGCTGCTTTAGCCCAACTTAAATAATCCTCTTTAGTCTTTGTAGACTCTTCTATAGGTTTTACTTGTGATTCATTTTTATCTTTTAATTGTTGTTTCTCAGGTTCAGATGTCTCCTTTGAGGTAGGCTCTGAGCTGTTATTATACTGACGACGGAACCAATTAAAAACCATATTGATTGTAGATATTACCTAAAAAAGTTATAGAGGATTTGATCCCCATACTTCAAGTCGCCGATGAAAGCCAAAAACAGCGCGACGAGCGTCAATATCCTCCTTAGGGGGTTTCATCTATGGGAAAAATCGAGTATATTGGACTCCACAATTGCTGATAAAATCCTCTAGTTTGAGCAAGCTATGTAATCTTACCACAGATTTAACTTGCCTGGCGGTAAGTCCCATATTATCCGTAACATCGGTATAAAAACCAGCTTGATTTATCGAAAAATTATTAATGCTTAATTCCCTAAACCACTTTAAGTTTGTTAACCACTCTTCGTAATACTCCATTGATAAACCTATATCCATCTTCGCCACTATAACGCTTTGCTAATTCTACTGCTTCATTAATTACTATTTGTTCTTGAATGCCAATAAACATTATTTCTGCTGTTGCGATTCTCAGAATATCTAGATCTATTCGCGGTAAACGCTCTATTTGCCAATCTACTATTGATTCTTTCAATAATTTGTCAATTTCTTTTTTATTGCCATTTACTTTTTTTAAAATTTCTAAAGTATAGCTACGTACTTCCGATTGATTAGTGAGTTGAATCACTTCTGGTAACTCAACAGCAGTGCCAATACGATTGATTGCTGTTTGGCCTAATTCCACAGCTTCATAAACCATTGATCGGGCACTTTGAATATCAGTAGTACTAATCTGACTACTAAGAAGGCGATCGCTCCCTCTCTGTAATTCTGCTGCTGCTGTTTCTAAAATATCTTGGACTTCAGATCTCAGAGTTCTAACTGCTGCTAGTACAATTTCTTGAAGCTGCTTTTCTTCTAGACTTCCTGGATTTGTTGGTAATTGGCTGAGGCCAAGTAGTGCTAGTTCACGAGCTGTTGAGCGTGGAGCTTTTCTCATAATTTTTTCAAGAAGAAGTAAGAAATCAGAATGTCAATGTGCGACCTGTTCATGTCGGCGACAGGCTCAAAGGAAAGCCGACTTCTCCTGAGTCTCATGGGAAAGACGCTCAGACAAAAGAAACTTAAGGTCGACAAAAGTTAGATGTCAAAAATGACAAAGGTCGTTGAAGGACAACTGAATGGAGCAATCCATTCAATTGTTAAGAATCTTAGATGAAGAATCTTTGCAGCAAGAACTTGGTCTAAAAACCAAAGCTAAGGCTGTTTGTGAGGCTGGAGCGGAATGATGGGAAACTGTCACGTTCCGTTCAAAGGGGAGGGGAGAGAAGTAACTCTTGTTTCGGCAGGCGAGGTGGCTCAACATGTGGCGAGGTGGCTCAGCGTTTTAGCTAAAGCTACATGAAAGCTCCGACTCTTGTCGGCCACCTGACCAGACTTCAACAGGAATTTAGACCCCTTTTGAAATAACACTCAGCAATCAGCAGTCAGTAATCATAATTCCCAGCCCTATGATAGGGGATTCAAACCCGCCATCTTTCATATGGCTAGATGCCAAGACGGGCACTACTAATTGAAAATAGTAGGGGCACTTCAACCCAGGGATTTTTAGCTGATAGCTGAATGCTGAAAACTAATAGCTATTTAATTCAAGACCGCCAATTGAGAATTGAGTGATGGACTTAAACCCAATATTTACAAAGAAAGTCATCAGCTTAGATTGATATACAAAAATCATAAAATCATTTGTCAAAAATTCCAAATATGGATTAAAGGTTATGAACTTGTACCCCTATTTCCTATTACCTAATTCCCAGAGATTTTTTTCACAGCCAAAATAAGGATTTTACCCAAATCATGGTCTTCCTATTCTATTATCGATTCAACTGTAGGGAGTTAATACATTTTTAAATCTAATTCAATCCTCTTCTGTAGAGATTTGCCGATATTTTTCTCTATCGAGAAGTGCAGACTTTAGTTGATTGTTCGAGTTTTTTCTGGAGAGGCTGCAACTGATGAATTTACATTGACTATCCCACCAGATATTAGAACTTTAAAAGCATCTTCAACTGACATTGAAACACTGACAACATCTTTTTCTGGTACTATAGCATACCAACCAGATGCTGGGTTTGGGGTAGTAGGAATAAAGAGACTCAACATTGACTCTCCTAAATGAGATTTAATTTGGCTACTAATTGTACCAGTAACAAAAGCTATAGTCCAAATTCCTCGACGTGGATATTCCACAAGTACAACACGACGAAATTTCCCGTTAGAATCTCTGAGCAGAGTTTCTAATATTTGCTTCAGAGTGCCATAAACTAAGCCAGCAAATGGAATCGCTTTTAGTATTCGCTCACCTAAATCTAACAACCATTTTCCCGCAATGTTTCTGGCCATTAGCCCAATGACGAGGATACTTAGTAATGGTACTGCTAGCCCTACTAAGAAGTTTAGTAAACCCACTAGAGTGGGATGCAAACCATCGAAGGGATTGATTTGCTTAGGAATCTTAGTGAGAAAATCAATTACCCACCGAGCAATAGTTATGGTTAGCCAAATTGTAGTAGCTAATGGTATTACCACCAGTAGACCAGCAATTAGGTCATTTTTTAAGTTCTGCTTTATGCGTTGGAACACTGATCACCCGCTTCCTCGTAACTAGCTAGATATTTTTTGTCCAGCTTGAAATAAAACTTATCTATCAGAAAATGTCGCAAGAGGACTGCTGTTATAATTTTTAATTTAACAGGAGATGAATTGCGACCAGTCAATTAATTGAGCAATAACAAATCGATTAATTGAGCAATAGCAAATCGGAGTCTAAATGCCGAATTGGAGATAGAATAATAGTATAGTCGAAATAGGGAAAAAGTCAACTTGATTACTGTGGCTTACCAGTACAAGCTGAAACTAGATAGACAACAAAAAGCCAAAATAAATCCCATTATTGACCTATGTAAAAGTGCTTATAATTATGCTTTTAGAGAACCTATGGACTGCTTAATTCCAATAAAATCATCAACTAATGTTTGTGCATGCATGGTAAATCTAATAATTGGCTAAAACTAGAGAATAAAATACCTATTTAACATGATGAAATAGCAAATCAAAGAGAGATGGGTATTTGAAAAATGCTGAGTATTTTTGTCACTAGGCAGATAATATTTTTATTGAATACATTAGTTTTTTTTTCATTAGAAATGAGGTGTGGCAAGCTAGTAATCTTTAGATAGTGGAATAGGTCAGTTTATTAAATAAATATTGCCTTATATATGTATGACTTGAGGCAAATAAATATCAAAAATGAAGAAGTAAGAAGGTCAATTGAAGAAAAAGCTGAGGCGGAATGTAGAATGTAAGATAAATCTAAATTTTAGATTGCATAATTAGTGTAAAAGCTTTTCATCTTTATCTCTATCCTCCCATTCTTTCTTCTCACAATTAAAAGTTATCAGTAATTCCGGTAATGATTTATAGTTCGTATGTCCAACCAGTCTGAAAACAAATAATTTTCCCCTACTCAACTTGCTGGGCGTTTTATGTCGGCGAGATGCCCAAAACCCACACCACTAATTTCAAAAATCTAGTTGGGGAATTAAACCTGCTTCTAGTAGTAATGTTGCGTCTTGCCTCTTACTCCCATGGCGAAGGTTGTAGAAAAGCACTAATTCACAATTTGGTCGGAGATTTCAAAGCCAATATCTACAAAAAAAAGTCATTCGGAAAGATTTGCATATTATTTTTGCATATTATTATTTTATTTGATCTTTTTCTCTTCTTTCCTCGAATTTATTGATTCTCGCCCAGAGAGTTAAATGATTTCCAAAATGCTATGAATAATTTTCGTTTTCATCAAGATACTATTGCAGAAATTAAGCAGAGAGCTGACATTTATGATGTTGTATCAGAATACGTTGTTTTAAAGAAACTAGGTAAAGATTATGTAGGATTATGTCCCTTCCATGAAGAAAAAACTCCTAGCTTTACTGTTAGTGCTGCTAAAGAAATGTACTATTGTTTTGGTTGTGGGGCAGGTGGTAATGCTTTGAAGTTTTTGATGGAAATTGGTAAGTCTTCTTTTGGTGATGTAGTATTAGATTTAGCGCGACGTTATCAAATACCAATTAAAACAGAATCACCGGAAAATAGCGCTGCGATCAAACGGCAAATTTCTTTGCGGGAACAACTTTATCAAATCTTGGCAGTAGCTAATAGTTTTTATCAACATGCTT
>JAJEAQ010000704.1 GCA_022822685.1 Trichodesmium sp. jk18x7bins.61 | reverse complement strand
GATGGGAAACTGTCACGTTCCGTTCAAAGGGGAGGGGAAAGAAGTGATTCTCGTTGAGCCACCTCGCCACATGTTTCGCCTGTCGGCTCCCTGAACATGTGGCGAGGTGGCTCAACAAGTCGGCGACAGCCTCAACCTTACCCGACCCTGCCGATGGTATAATTGACTCTCAATCAGTCAAAACCACAGAACAAGGGCGATACGTGGCGTTAGATGGGGGAAAAAGGTAAAAGGCCGCAAACGCCATATTTTGGTGGAGGCCCAAGGATTATTGTTGAGTGTGGTAGTACACTCAGCCAAAATACAGGATAGGGATGGAGCCAAATCTGTATTTTTGAAGGCAATAGAAGATGCAGCACCATTATTAAAAATTGTCTGGGCAGTGAAAGGCTATCAGGGGCGATTATAAAAATCTGTGCCAATGGTTTGTGGGTGAAAATTAGTTATTGTCAAGAGAACTGAACCAGGTTTTCAAGTCTGGCCGAGACGTTGGGTGGTTGAAAGAAAATTTGCTTGGCTCTTTGGAATCGAAGGCTGTCAAAAGATTATGAAGAACTACCCCTAGTCAGTGGAGCTAGGATTTAGATCTCAATGATACGTTTAATGCTCAAACGATTGGCTCCGAATCAAAACACTTCATAATTATTTACAAACAACCTCTAAGACCGTAAACTAATAGAGATATGGTAGGCAATCAGGAATTTTTACCAGGCAAAGGTACAGGCATCCAAGAACTAGAAAATCCTGAAGGTGAACTTCATTTACGATTTTATGTACCTTCAGGCAATGAGTTGGCTTTACCAGCAACAGATATTAAAGAGGTAATTTCTCAATCTCCAGAAGCTATTACACCCATTCCCAACGTCTCTCCTTTACTTTTAGGTACGATAAATTTAAGGGGACAGGTAATTTGGGTAGCAGATTTAGGTCAATTTCTGGGAGACCAAATCCCAATCAATACTGATCGATCTGAGATTCCAGTAATCGCAGTAGAAGACCAAGACACTATATTAGGATTAGCAGTTGAGCGGATTGTGGAAATGGAGTGGCTTGATGAAAAGAAGCTGAAAATGTCCACAAATGTTGCAGATGGTATGGCTCCCTTCTTGCGAGGAGAGTGGGTTTGGGATCAGGAGGCGGAGCAGATTCTGAGGTTACTGAATCAGGAAGCAATTATTCGCTCGGCTCGATGGGCAGCTTAAATAAAGGTCAAAATTTATAAGTCAACATAATTGTTTTTGATTGAGCTGTTTATATATTAAGATTTCTGGCTGAAGCTGATTCCCGATTCCCCACTCCGTCAACAATAAAATTCTCAAATCCAAAACAGATTACATTATCACATTGATAGAGGGACAGCAAATGACATCATCCAGCACAGACTTTTTACAATATTATCAACAAGTAGAAGATGCCTACAGTCAGGGCAACTATGAGGAAGCAGCTACTTTAGTATATAACTTAATTCAGGATTATCCAGAAGACCCTAGCGCTCGTCTCCTCTGTGGTCATATATATTGCTATGGACTTCATCAGTATAATGTAGCAAAAGAACAGTATCAGCTAGTATTAGATTTAACTGATGATCCAGATTTGCTTGACTATGCTCAACAAGGCATAGGTGATAGTGAACAATTTATGGTCTCCGAACCAGTAGTTGCTAGCGAGTTTAAACAATTAGAAGACATTGACTATGGCGAATATCAGGATGAAATGGCTACAGAAGAGCAAATTTATAGTTCTTCAGACATCATAGCAGACAAAGAAAGCCAACTTGATGAAAATAACTTAGAACTAGATGCACAAGACCTGGAAAATATCACAAACCAAGAACTATTCCTAGATGAAAATAGTCTGGAATTAACCACAGAAAACTCAACAGGACAGTTTGATTTTAGTCAATTAGAGTTAGAAGATGAAGAGATAGATGATTTAGAGCTAGCAGCTCCAGATAGTAATCCTTTCACAACAAATGGTAGTTATAGTAGTAAGAAAAAAGAAGACTCAGAATCTTTGGATGAATTGCCAGATTTATCAGACTTTGAAGCTCCTTTGGCGATGGATGAAGCAGAACTAGCATATCAATTATCAAAAGAAAGTGGTCAAATCAACATAAATGAAACTGACAAAGATTTACCAGCAGATGCAGTTTTAAATCAAAAAAATGGTGAAAGTAGAGAAGAAATATCAAATTTTAATTGGAATTCAGACATAGATGAAATCTGGAAAAATCAACAGGAAGAATTGCTGAAGGAAGAGGAAATGGCTGAACAAGAAATAACAGAGTATGAAGATATTAGAAACATTCAAACTCATCCTAATTTAGAAAAATCTCCTCCCATAGAAGAGTTAGACTTAGAGGAACTAAATGAAGATTTTGAGAGCGTAATAGATGAAATTCTAGACAGTTCTGGAGAAATAACTGATGGCCAGCCTAAGCAGATAGAAAACAACAGACCTCACTCAGGAAAAACTCCAGCAGCAGAAAAGCCAGATTTTAACAATAACTTGTCAGAACTAGATGAAGCTACTTTATTGATGGGAAATAACAATGATTTTAGCTGGGAAGAAATAGAAAATCTTGATGGAATGGAAACTAAAAGAGATGATTTAGGAGATGAAATAAATAATCAAGAGGATAAAAGAAAAAATACAGGTAGAGGTAAAGGAGTAGCTGAACAAGAGGATAGTTTGGAGATGAATGATTTTGATGATTCAGAATTTAGCAAAACTTTCCCTATAGATGAAGAAGATATAGATAATCACAAAGCTAATGATTTTTTAGAAGATGAAGAATTTAGTAATTTTGAGGACTATGGCTCCCTAAGTGAGGGAATAGAAATGCCAATGGATATGGCCACTCCTGCTCTGGACGCAGCAGCATCAAATCTAGAAGCAATGGATACAGGAATGGTTGTAGGTTCTACAACATGGGCCTTGTTTGATAAGAGAACCGATCCTAGTGCCGTTGGTAATGAAGAAGCTATACCAATAGACCATCAACTCCAAACTTTTAGCAAAACCAAAGGAGAAGCAGTAGATACAACTGTAATGGTTGAACAAAGTGGGTTGGCCTTCTGGGAAAATGCTTCCCTATATACAAAACAACTATATACAGCTATAGGAACTGGATTAGTATCCTTAATAGCAGTAGCTCTTGTTAGTAATGCGGTTACCTACAAAGCTCTGCAAGAACAAAAAACAGAAGTAATTTCTTCTTTACGTAGTACAGGTTGGATTATGACAGGTATAGCAGGATTAAGTAGTTTTTTAACTGCTTATAGTCTTGGCAATCTGGCCACAAAGCAAATAGAAAAAGCCAACAAAGATTTACATGCCCAGTTCGATATCATTTCTGATGGTAATTTAAAGGCCAGAGCTACAGTTTATTCAGAAGACGAGTTTGGTAAACTGTCTGCCAAGTTTAATCACATGGCTAAAGTTATTCAAGCAACTTACACTGATGCTCAAAGAAAAGCAGAAGA
The DNA here is from genome assembly GCA_022822685.1 of Trichodesmium sp. jk18x7bins.61. Classification (GTDB taxonomy): domain Bacteria; phylum Cyanobacteriota; class Cyanobacteriia; order Cyanobacteriales; family Microcoleaceae; genus JAJEAQ01. Next base: position 7,301 of record JAJEAQ010000704.1, on the reverse strand, counting down.
AAATGAGCAGGCCAAAGAAGATTTACAACGGCAAGTAATTCGTTTACTAGATGATGTAGAAGGAGCTGCTCGTGGAGATTTGACTGTTAGTGCAGAAGTGACCGCAGATGTTTTGGGAGCAGTAGCTGATTCTTTTAATTTAACAATCCAAAACTTGCGGGAAATTGTAAATCAGGTGAAAGAAGCTGCTCAAAAAGTTAGTAGGGGTTCGATGGATAGTGCTACTTTTGCTCAAGGTTTATCTACAGATGCTTTGCGACAAGCAGAAGAGTTGGCGGCTACTCTACAGTCTGTACAAGTAATGACTGATGCCATTCAACGGGTGGCTGAAAATGCCAGGGAAACTGAAGATGTGGCCAGATCAGCAGCAGCTTTAGCATTGAAAGGAGGGGAGACGGTAGACCGTACTGTGGCTGGTATTCTCCAAATCAGAGAAGGTGTGGCAGATGCAACTCGCAGGGTTAAACGTTTATCAGAATTTACTCAGGAAATCTCTAAAATTGTAGGTTCAATTTCTAGTATAGCATCTCGTACAAACTTGTTGGCCTTGAATGCTAGTATTGAAGCGGCTAGGGCTGGAGAAGCAGGTAAAGGGTTTGCAGTGGTGGCGGATGAAGTGCGACAGTTGGCAGATAAGTCAGCTAAAGAATCTAAGAATATAGAACATACAGTGATGCAAATCCAAACTGAGACAGGAGGGGTGATGACTGGAATGGAAGAAGCAACCCAGCAGGTTATTAAGGGAACAGAGTTGGCAGAAGAGGCAAAGCAATCCCTAGAAGATATTGTTCAAGTTACAACTAGAATTGATGTGTTAGTACGTTCGATTGCCGCAGATACAGTAGAACAAAATGAAGTGGCTCAATCAGTATCAAAAGTAATGCAGGCAGTAGAGATGACAGCTCAAGAAACTTCTCAAGAATCTCAACGAGTTTATAGTTCCCTACAAAATTTAGTGGGTGTTGCTCGTGATTTGTTAACTTCAGTAGAGCGTTTCCGGGTGGACTCGGCAGAACAATAAAAGATAAACTTGATGAAAATTTTCAGCCAACTATCAGGAGGTTTTTTAATTTATGCCAAACAGAATAAATATTTGAAGAAAATCCTCTCGAATCTAGCTCGGTGAAAAATATGCAAACAGAACAAACACAAAAAATTATGGGCTATTTTATTGAGGAGGCAAGAGACCACCTCAATACTATAGAGCAAGGATTATTAAATCTGCCAGCTACTATAGAAGACCCAGAATTGTTAAGTGAAGTATTTCGAGCAGCTCATTCTGTTAAAGGTGGTGCTGCTATGTTAGGAATTAATAGTGTACGAAATATTGCTCATAGACTAGAAGATAGTTTGAAAATTATCCAAGAAAATTCAGTTAGAGTAGGTGATAAATTAGAATCTTTATTTTTGAGTATTTTTGATACTTTACAAGATTTATTAGAACAATTTTCAAGTTTTGGTTTAACAGAAAAGGAAGAAAAAAGTAAGTTAGAGACAATAGAACCAATATTTAGAGAATTAGAAGAATACCTAGATGATTTAGTAGGGGAAAGTCAAGGATTAGTTTTGGGTGAAGACCCAGAATTAAGTAGTGTCAAAAAAAGTTTTTTTGCAGTAGAAGTACCAGAAAGAATGCGAGAAATGTTGCTGTTGTTTAAGCAACATGATGATGCAAATACAAGAAATAAGTTGAGAGAGATATGTGATTCATTAGTAGGCAAGCGTAGGGAATGTAATGTATCATCAAAATGGATGGAATTAATAGAGGTGGTCAAACAAGCGATCGCTAATACAGAAAATACATATCATATATTAGCTCACAATATAATTAAAAATTTGAAACAAGCTCAAGAATTGATTATAGACAATCGAGAGCAAGAAATAGTTATAGATGAAAATTTAAAAACCTTAGTTAATGGTCTTAAAAAAGTAAATAAAACTTCTCAAAAAACAGGTGCAATAACTATGTTAAATTCAGTTAATCATCAAAATAATAATCATCAGGAGATAGACAGCCAAAGTGAGACTTTAATTAACAATGGAGAGTCTATAGACGACTGGTTCAATAACCTAGAAGCTACAGAGTTAGATATTACTAATTATAACTTAATGCTAGAGAAGCAAGAAGTAAGACAAGGACCGGAAGTAGGAGCAGCAGAGCTAAACAGTTTAGCAGATTTATTTGAAGGAGAAACACCAGATTTAGATTATAGTTGGGAGGAAGAAGAAATACTAGCTCAAGGGAAAGGAGAGGTATATAATCAGGAGATATCTGCAATTGAGACTGATGAATCAGGTGATTTCTCTGACTTATTATTTGATGTTAATGAGGCGGCTAAGTCAGAACAAAATAGAAATGAATGGAATTTTATAGCTCCAGTAGATGATTTGTCAGATTTATTTGATGAAACAGTAGAAAATGAATTAAAAACAAATAGTTACCTCAAAACACAAAATACTCTAAGGCATAACCTTAAATATAAAACAAAGCCTACAGATGATTTGGCTAATCTTTTTGGTGATCTAAGTAGGGGAGATTTAGCAGAATTAGAAGATGTTCATCATTCAGAGATTGATTCAAATTTAGAAATAAATTTAGAAGCAAAAACTACACCAGCAAAAACTGAATCAACTCTCCAAGAAAAAATCAACCAGGATCAAATGGAAAAATCTCAGGTAGAAGAATTAGACTTGAGTGATTTTTTTGATCTCCAGGAAGAAGTTCAAGAAAAGAAAAGTGAAGAAAAAGAAGAAGAAGAAGAAAAATATCAAACCACAACAAAAACTCAAAATGATTTAACCTCGAAAGCAGCAGATTTAGAGGCATTGTTTGAAGATTTAGGAGATATTCAAGAAGAATCAGAAGACTTGACATCCAGTTTTTCTGAAATATTTGGTGCAGAAGATTTAAATTCATCAGACTCACAAGAGTCAATCAACCAGGAGCATTTAGAATGGCAAGATGTCAAACAAGATGAAAACAATGATTTGAATAGTTTATTTGATGATTTAAGCCCAGACCTTCCTAACCTAGACTCCCTCGAATCATTAGAAAATGTTGTAGAGATTAATAACAAGGCTCAAGAAAATCAGGAACTTTCAGCAAATATAGAAGATTTGTGGCCTACAGTAGAACAGCCTCAAGCTAGCAATGGACTGAATGAGGCTATAGATGAAACAAGAAATTTAGATAATTTGTTAAATATCGTTAGTGAAGATAGTGTTGTAAATACAGAAGCAAGTCAGGAATTAATAGCTAACAACCAGGTAGGAGTAGAGGATTATAACTTTGTTGAATTAGAGGCAATACTCAATGGAGAGAAATCGGATAATTACAATGTTTTTGTACAACTAGAAAGACTATTAAACGATGCAGACATCAATCCTCAACCAAATATAAATACAGTAGTTGTAGAAAAAGCCCCTACAGATGAAGTGTTGTCTAGTCAGACTAACCAATCACAAGAAGAAGAAGATCCATTTAGTGACTTAGATAAATTACTAGAAACTTCTGATCTAGACCACCCTCAACCTAGTGTTGTTTCTCATTCCAATACAGCTCGTCGCAGTAGACGTCCTCCGGAACAAACAGTTAAAGTACCTGCAAAGCAATTAGATAATCTGAGTAACTTGGTAGGAGAACTGGTCGTTAATCGAAATAGTTTAGAACAAGGGCAAGAAAGAATGCGTCAGTTCCTAGATAATTTACTCCATCAGGTGATGCTATTGAGTGATGCAGGACAAAGAATGCACGACTTATACGAAAAAACCCTTTTAGAAAGAGCCATCTGGGACAGCCGTAATCAGCATCATTCTAGCAATAGTCCTAATATACCGGATACAACTTCAGATCAAACTGGAAAAAGAAAGTTTGACGACTCACTTGATCTTGATCGAGTAGAAAATTTTACTCCTTTCCACTTATTGGCTCAAGAAACTATTGAATATATTGTCCGAGTTCGAGAGTCTTCTTCTGATATTGAATTTCTGGTTGATGATGCAGAACAAGTAACTCGTCAGTTACGACAGGTAACAACTCAACTGCAAGAAGGGTTAACTAGGTCGAGGATGCTCCCCTTTTCTCAATCAGTGCAACTATTACCTCGTGCTGTACGAGATATTTCAATGGAGTGTGGTAAAGAAGTAGAATTACAGGTAGAAGGGAAAGAAACTTTAATTGATAAAATGATTCAGGATAAGCTTTCTGATCCGATGAAACACTTAATGAATAATGCTATAATTCATGGAATTGAAACACCTCAAGAACGTCTAGCCGTAGGTAAGCGTCGTCAAGGTAGGATCACAATTCGTGCTTTTCACCAAGGTAATCAGACAGTAATTTCAGTTGCAGATGATGGGGCAGGAATCGAACCCGAAAAAGTGAAGCAGAAAGCAATAGAAAAAGGTGTAATTACTCAGAAAAAAGCTCAAGGAATGTCTAATCTTGATGTCTATGACTTGCTCTTTCATCCAGGCTTTAGTACAAAGGATCGGGCTGATAATTTTGCTGGTCGTGGAGTTGGGTTAGATGTAGTAAAAACTAATTTTACAGAGATTAGAGGTACTATTTCTATTGACTCAACTATTGGTAAAGGTACAATATTTACAATTCGTTTACCACTGACTTTGAGTATCTCGAAAGCATTGTGTTGTATTAGCGATCGCTCCTGGATTGCCTTCCCCATGGATGGGGTAGAGGATATGGTGAAAGTGCCTGGAGATGAAGTAAAAACAGGATCAGATGGGCAGAGCTACATTGAATGGCGTGGTGCAAAGCTGCCTTTCCATCACTTGCGAGAGTTACTGGTTTATCATCGTCATCTCCGTCGAAGCAGTGTTTATGGGATGAATGCAGAGGAAGATCTGATTTCAATTGTGGTATTGCGCTCTGCTTCTGCTGACATATTTTTGGCGGTGCAAGTTGATCAGGTTTTAGAACAACAGAGAGAAATTGTAATTAAACAACTAGAGGGGCCTGTACCTAAGCCTTTAGGTATTGCAGGAGCAACGGTGTTAGGGGATGGTAAAATTGTGGCGATCGCGGATGTGATTGAATTAATTAACCTAGCAACAGGAAAACTACGGCGAGATGAAGGTAATATTTGGTCGTCTAGTGCTGAAGATGGTGAATCTTTACAGAAAGAACAAAAGAGCGAGTCAACGGTGTTAATTGTAGATGATTCAATTACAGTGCGTGAGTTGTTATCAATGACATTTAGTAAAGCTGGCTACCGAGTTGAGCAGGCAAGAGATGGTAAAGATGCTTGGGAAAAACTGCGTTCTGGTTTACCTTGTGATTTGGTATTTTGTGATATTGAAATGCCTCGGATGGATGGTTTTGAGCTATTATCTAGGATGCAAAAAGATTCTAATTTGATGGGCTTACCTGTTGCGATGTTGACATCTCGTGGAGCGAGAAAACACATGGAAATGGCGTTTGAGTTAGGAGCAAAGGGTTATTTCACTAAACCATATATAGAAGATAAATTATTAGAGGGTGCAATTAGTATTCTCGAAGGTCAAACCGTTGGAGATGTTCTTAATGCTTGAAAAAGAGAGAGGGGGGAAATTAGAAAAAATTCCCCACTCCACCCATGAAGTAGACAAAGCACTACGAAGATGCTTGAACCCCACATTCTGCACAACAAAATGTAATACATGAAAGTTTGATTGAACTCATAAGAACCGTTTGGCAGTTCTGCTTTATTTATAATAATTGTTGCAATTTTTAAACATTATTACTCAACAAAATATGACGATATTTTGTGATTTTATTTAAGTCCCAATCCCACCATTGAACTTTTAATAATAAAGATATTACATCATCATTAAATCTTTTTTTAATAGGTTTTGCAGGTATTCCTCCCACAATTGTGTAAGGTTCAACATTATTTGTTACAACAGCACGTGAAGCAACTACAGCTCCACCATCTCCGATTTTAACACCAGGCATTATGAGTGCTTCAAATCCAATCCACACATCATTTCCGATTTCAGTATCACCTTTCGGTAAATATGCGCAATATTCTTCATTTTCTTTCTCTGTCATATCACTAATTGAATCCAGAGGGTATGTGGTAAACCAATCATATCGATGACAACTATTGCCACCTAACATAAATTTAACGCCACTGGCAATAGAACAAAATTTTCCTATTTTTAATCTATCTATACAATCATTAAAATCATGTCCATGATAATAACCACAATAGAAAGTATATGCTCTCACAATAACATTGTCATTGTTAATTCTATCTTTAACAAAGATACATTCACGATAAGAACTAAAATTTTGCTTTAAATATTCATGGTTGGGCTTCACAATTAACTCCTTTGTATTTGAAAAACCTAATGAAAATTTTGATGATATAAATTGTCAAATATCTTGGGATAAAAGATATTTACTCACATGCTGCATATCTGACTCTTTAAATCTTATACCAATTTGATACATATTTGTTACAAATGAGTGCCTATAACTCTCTCCCATAAATGCTTGGCCATTGTGGGGATTTTTCAAATTGGTATCATACTAGATTTTGAAGTAGGTAATTTAGGTTACAAATGCCTCAGTCAAGAACTTTTTGATTATACCAAATTAAAAAACATTAGTTATATATTCACCTGTGATTATTAAGCTAAATTCCAATACTATTGAGCAATATTTTATGGAATTAGTATCACTTAAATTTAACTTAAACTTGATATAAGTATCACCTAAATTTAACTTAAACTTGATAATCTATAATAAGTTTACTGACCAATGAATATTAGTAGAATCAGAGAAAAGCAAATGATTAGTTATACAAAAATGTCTCCTTATTATGATCTAATTATGACTGCGGGATACTATAATTATGATCTTGTAGTTAAAAAAAATTAGAATTTTTGCCTTTTGATCAAGCCCAAAATATTCTTGAATTAGGTTGTGATGCTTGTTTGATTTTAGAAAAATTAGTAAAATCAAACAAGCATCACAAATTCACAGGAATAGACTATACAAAGGAAATGCTAGAAATTGCTGATGAACCTCTAAAGGAGTTTGATAATGTATTTTTATTTCATCAAGATATTGTTAAATTATCTCTAAAATTAAAATACGATATAGCTTTTTATTATGGTGGTGTATGGTATTTCGTTCGTGATGATCAAGATTTATTTTTAGTCAGTCATATTTCTAGTCATATTGATAATAAAAAAGGAATAGAAAACCTATCTAAACATATTAATTCGAGAGGAAAACTTTTATTGGGAGTACAAAGTCCTCATTATGATTATGAAAAACTGATATGTAATGGCAT
>JAJEAQ010000377.1 GCA_022822685.1 Trichodesmium sp. jk18x7bins.61 | reverse complement strand
AAATGTTCTATGATCCTCAATTTTATTAATAAATCAATCACAATTATTTGATGTCCTGTTTAGTGCTTTATCAATAAAATTATAGGATTGATAATTATGGGACAAACACCTCCCTTGGCCTATAATTTATCCCTCTCTCCTGACTCCTGACTCCTGACTCCTGACTACTTTATTTATACTTATTCAACTGGACATGATATTACATTAGCGTAGTTTTCATAATTACATTATTAGGTAATCTTCTAGCGGGAAGGGAGGAGCTTGAGGCTCAGGCCAGAAGTCGTTGCGATCGCGTTTCATGTGCGTAGCAAAGCGGAACAAAGTAAAAAATCATATCAAATCTAGATAATTAGCCATAACACTATAGGTAGGGTTAAGCGCCAGCGTAACCCTACCAAAATCGGCCTTGCTGAAATGTAATTCAGTATCTGAGGGTAAAATTGGAAAATATATTTTTTTCGTTGATAGTTAATCTAAAAATCATTACCATTCAGCAACGCCAAGGATTTAGTGTATTCTTCTCGGTATTTATAAATTTCTGCTAATATTTCATCGTGCCACATATTTACTTAATCTCCTATTAGCTCAAAAGCTTTACAAATAGTTGGTAGAGGATATCCAAATTCCCAGCTAAGACGAAGCATCCTCTAATTCCCCTCTTTCAAAAGGGGGTTAGGGGGGGATAAAACAGGAAGACAGGAGGAAGGTTTTGTCGGAGTTAAGGGAAAAAATATAATTTCCACATCAGCAGAAGTATCTCCTAAACTCCCTACTTTTTTCTTTCTAGCCTACTCTTCCTCTTCCTCTCTACCCTATGTCTTCCATTTCTTCCTGATTTTCTTCAGACTCCTGCGCCAACAATCGCTGTGAATTAAAACTAAATAATTTAAAGTAAGTAGAAACAAAAAATTCTTTAATCGGAATTGCCACAAAAGTTAAAGGATTAATTGTCACGGTAATTGTTCTGACATCTGCTTGTGCTAATCTTACTATTTGTTTAGCTACCCAATCAGCAGACATAATTCCGATAGGATTAAGGTTACTTTTAAAAGGACCTAATATTAATTTACGAATCACACAAGGAGCATCTAATCGTCGTAAAGTAACTAAATCTCCTATAGTTCGTTTTGTTAGTTCGTAGAGGGGACTAAAAGCTGGACTAACTTCTGCTTCTGAGGTGTTAACCCAAACTTCTTTACAAGCAATACCAGAATTTGTCCTGACAGTTTTGAGAAATAATTCCAGTATTCTCCAGCTAGAAAAAGTATTAATTTCGTAGGATTTAGCGATCGCTTCTGCTGTCCTCTCACCATGCACATTAATACCATGGTTTAATACCAAAATATCTACTTTTTCCAATAAATCTGCTAAATTATCTTCTTGATTTATTTGCCAAGTTATAGTACGTATTTCCAAATTTTCCCCATCTACATTTAAAGTAATCGGCTGCTCTTGAGAAGTCAAAGCAATAACCTTTGCTCCGGCTTTATGAAGATGTTGCAGGAGACTTCGCCCCAAACTTCCAGAAGCCCCTGTAACAGCAATAGTTTTACCTTTGAGAGAAAGAGCTTTACCCATCAGTTTATCTACCAAAGTGATAGTACCACAGAAATAAGCATTTTGATTATCAAAGTGATGTCGCCAATGATAGGAGCGGTTCACAAACCAAGTAGCTGGAGGCGCTGAGAATGAACCAGGAAGATGAGTTAAATCAGTAAGTTGGTCAACTTTAGGAATACCAGTAGCACGGGCGAGCGCTGAAAAAAAGAAACCTAAAGCATAAACAACACCTCCAAAAGTAGCCCACTGCTCATAATTCGTCCAGACAAAAGCTAGCCCCCATAATAGTAAACTAAAAGTCAACATTACCAGAGATTCTGGCACATCATGATACCAAGTAGCTTTTTGATAAATTTCTTTACTAACAGGAGTCAAATCTGGGCGAAAAACACGATGATGCCAACCGTGCCACTTATATAGGGGCGACCAAATATGAGAAACCACATGATAAATATCTCGGACCAATTCTACAAAAAAGATAGAACCAAAAACCCAACAAAAGTTAGTTATCCAGGAGTTAAGCAGATAAAATTCCATAAACCGCACTAGCAAGTATGAGTATTTATACAAACCTATTTCAGGACTTATACCAATTCTCTGTGAAGTTGCATCTAATTTATCCCCCCTAACCCACCTTTGAAAGGGAGGGAAAGAAATAATTAGTTGCACTATTGCTGGAGAAAAGGTATTAGCGATCGTATTGTAGATTGAAAATCAAAATTTGGAAGTCAACATAATTACAAGAGGGCTTATATAAGATAAATTATCTATACTTATAAAAGCTCAAATAAAATCAAGCAATACTATTACTATTTAAACTTCACGAATATTTCCACAGTTTCATTTGGAGCCAAACCTATATATTTGGCACGAATAGTAGTATTTGATTTAACAGCAACAAAATTAGTAATACTCCCCAAAGAAAGTAGGTCGCCTTTTTTTAATTGTTTGTTTTCTGCTTGCAAAGAATCCTTAATCCAGAAGACAACATTCAACGGATGACCTAACAAAGCACTACCATTTCCTGATGCCAATACCTGACCGTTTTCATCTAACATTTCTAGGCGTAGATTCTTTAAACGATTTTCCCATTCATCAGTATTAGCTAAGGGAATATGCTTACCTAAGATACCCGCTCTTGCCCCAACATTAATAGCTAAAAGAGCAGGCGCATCTAATTTTACATCTGGACTATAAACTAAATCTGCTAATTCAATAAATGGTATAACTGCGTCAAGATATTTTAAAGTTTCTCTAGGAGTTTGAGCATTATTAATTTCTGCACTACCCACCCTCACAATTAAATCACCTTCGCTCACAGGGCGACTGCCAAATTTAGCTGGAAGAATAGTACCACTTTCCTGCAGCATTTTTTCGAGTAAAATTCCCCGCAAAGGTTGAGAGAGATTAAAACTTTTTTGAGCTTTGGGATTAGTTAAAGCTGCTTTATAGCCGATTATCTGACCTAGATTTTTACCAATTTCTGCTACAAATTGACTTTGGATTTGTTGTGCTTGAGGAATAGTTAGAGTTATTTGAGTGTTAACAGGAGTTTTTTCAAGGTAGTTTTCTACAAGATTTTGAACTAACTGAGAATCACTATTTTGGGTAATAGTAGATGTATATTTTGTGTCTGATAATTCATTTTCCTGTGAGATTTTTGATGTTTCAAAAGTGCAAGCTGAAAGTAAAGAGATTAATAGCAAAATCATCAATCTAGATATATACATAATTTTGAAAGTAACGTAATTTAATATAATTATATTTTTTTAATATAGAGGAGGTTATATCATGTTCACTTAATTGCGTATAAAAAAATTTGTTCGTATTTGGGCTAAAGCCCCATTATTAATACCATTTCTCTGTAACAATGCAATTAATAATTATTCCTCATTGTTTCTATGACTTGCCTCCATCAAGTTATATTAAGCGCATCTTCATGGAGAATTGGTATAAGTACCTGTGCAAAATTAATTGTGCATTTTTTGCTGTATAGGAAAAGGGAGTAGTCATACTAAATTATCTGCGAAGTGGGATTTAATTTATCCCCCCTAGCCGCCCTTTGAAAGGGGGGAATAGTTAGTTGCACTGGTATAAGGGTGGAAAAAGGGATATAACTGAATGGCACTATTTCATCATTCCCACAAATATACCACCCATCTACCTCACATATCACTGTGAGGAGTCTATCCCTGACTCCCTTGAGGTTAGGAACAATTTATTTATAATTAGTACTCTACCGATTGGGGACAGATTTACACAAAAACGACTG
>JAJEAQ010000529.1 GCA_022822685.1 Trichodesmium sp. jk18x7bins.61 | reverse complement strand
CTCTACGTTAATCTTTCTGTTCAGCGCCTACCGTAACCAGAAACTGGTTGCATCCTACCCACTAGGCAGGGATTCACTCTACCCTGTTTACCTGAGTTTTCGACCGTTCTCAAGACCTACCTAGTGTTTTTATCCGTTCCGAGAAAAGAATTATTTTGTTGACTTAGTCGCCTCCAATTTGCCCATCAGAATCCCTGGAATGCAGTTATTAATTAAGAAATACTGCGGGACTTACTCCGATTATGTAATCATTTATTTCCCATTGATTCATAAACTTGGGACACTTTTTCAGAAGGTTTGGTAATCTCTCCGGTGACATCTTGTGATGTTCTATCAACTCCCCATTAACTCCAGTGTGCCTATACGCTTTAGCTCTGATTGAGTCCTGTTGCCTGCTTCACTCTGGGTTCCGGGTATGGTTCCCGAACTGTGGCCAGTTCGGGATTCACGCATTCCTTAGCGGGTGGGACTGACCTTTTGGTTTCACCCACATTCTGATCTCAGTTATCCGCTCTGTATGGGTTACAGAGGCTGGACTCTAGCCATACGTCCCTAGTTGCTAGGGGTTCCTGCTAGAAACGAACCGCACTCAGCCTAATAATATAGTTTAGACAGATTTCAACTTTACTTATTTTAAGATATGGGTCGCCCGGGATTCGAACCCGGAACTAATCGGTTAAAAGCCGAGTACTCTACCGTTGAGTTAGCGACCCTAAATAAAATGACTTATTTGCATCTCATACATTTACTAACCATAGCATAATTATAATGAAGTTGCAATACTTACTTGTCAGAAAAATTTTAAATTTTGTTAGTTTTGTATAGATAACTCAGTTTTGCCCCTTCATGTTAACAGCTAATCTACTGAAATAGACCAGAAAATACCAGGATTAAAAAACGTTACTGTGAGTCTCACTAACATTTGACAAGAAGTTTCTGGCTCTAAATAAAGCAGACGATCGCCTGTATTTAAAGAATTATGATGAGCTGTCGATGGTTCTAAACAATAAAATGCTTGATTTTGGGCTGTCGACAAAACCATAGTTGAATAAGGGAAACTATAACTAAGTGTAATTTTCAAACCACGACTTTGATCATAAACATTTGTGGCCCAACCAGTTAATTTTTCAAATACCGCATTCACTGCACCTTGATCAGGGTCAAATTTACAGTCATTATCATGGACATCTCCTGTATTCCGATCCAGGTATTGCATGGAAGGGATATCAAAGTGGAGGTCGTACTTAATTTGGGGCTAAGAAGTAAGGATGTAGTCCTGTGGAAAATGGCATCCTTTGTGTATGACTCAAATTGGTATAAGTTTGGAATATTTCCAGAGAATTACCTTTAACTTGATAAGTAAAAGTCAATTTAAAGTCAAAGGGATAAACAGTTTTTGTGAATTTATTGCCCATCAAAACAATAGTCATTGAAGCCCTGTCTTGGCTAAATTTTTCTACAACATCCCATGGTAAAGTTTGGGCAAATCCATTTTCTTTGAGAAAGTAACTATCACCATTAAATTTGTATCTGTTGTTTGGCAATCCTCCACAAATAGGGAAAAGTATGGGTATACCACCCGTTACCATTACTTCTGGATTTTCAAAATTTTGGGCATCAAAGTAAAGTAGTTGCTGATTTTGAACACACCAACTTGTAATTATTCCTCCTCTTTCGGGAACAACATCAATACTAGAATTAAATGCTAAATCAGAGAGGGTATAAGTTTTGTATTTTTTCTGCTGCAGGGCGATGGCAAACACAGTTTTTAATTCAGGAGTTGAGTGTTAAATATTCGGTGTTGAGTTAGGATTGCTAGAAATAACAATAAATCCTTGTGAGCCATTTGCTCAACTATTTTTGCTCTCTCTAGTTTTTACTTGGTCACAGAATAGCAGTTTCCTAGTACTGCTATGGGGAAGTCAGGCATTCAAAATTCATGTATTTAAAAGTATTATCTGGTCAGCCTTTGAGTATTTTGTCACTGCTTAGTTATTTCCTCTGTGAGCCACTATAAACTATCAATTTTGTTTTAAATATTTGCTTCATCATTGTTAAATTCCCAAACGAGGCAATTCAATAAAAGGTTCTTTGATAAAGGGTTTTTTGATGAAAGGGTCTTGTGCTGCTGTAGAAGGTGCTTGAGGATTTAATTTTAGTGGTAGAGGAAAGTTATTGCTCTTAAGGTTAGCTGCTTCGGGATCATTTTTTCGTGTTGTATTTTGATCATTTTCTGGAGACTTTTGAGGTGACTCAGGTAAAGTTGGAGTTGATAAAGTATCAGATTTAGCCTCCCTAGAATTAGATTCAATACCAACAAATTTAGCAGAAGCATTAATTGGATTTATCTCTATAGGAGTTCTCATTTGCTGATGAAAAACACTAGAAATTTGGGCAATGTGCCTGAGAATTTTCTCTCCTTGTTGACCTTTTACAACCCGGGGCTGGTAATCACTAACCAATACAGGCAACAATTCGACTCTCATTTTTTCTGGTTTTAGTGAAACTTTCAAGACTGCTGTCTCGTAATCACTATTTTCATGAGAATTATCCCCAAAAATAAAATTACCCAAAGAGTATATTATAGGTCGTCCTTTATAAATCTCTGCCCCCTGTAATACTTTCGGATGATGTCCCACCACCACATCAGCACCTTGGTCAATAGTTCCTCTAGCTATATCCATTTGCCAGTCTCCAGGGTATTCTGATAATTCTACTCCCCAGTGATAGTTAACAATAATCCAATCTACCTGATTTCTCAAAAATTGAATATCTTCCATTACGTGATTTTTCAAAACAGGAGTATCTGAAGCAATGGGATCTTGATTGTGGCTATGAACTGATACTGTTTCAACATTTGTTTGAATATCTGTATTGTAATAGCTGAGATAGGCAATTTTTTGGCCTTTAACTTCAATAATTTTGGGCTTTCTTGCCTCTTCTTTTGTTCTGCCTGCCCCTACAGAATGAATACCTTCATCCTCTAGAGTTTTTATTGTTTCTTCCAAAGTTTTTTGTTCATAGGCTGTAGTGTTGTCATTAGCTAAATTTACCAGATCAACTCCTCCCGAAGTTAATACTTTGACATAATTAGGATTTAAGTTAGATTTCTGTTGCTTGCTTGTACCATCAAGAGTAGAATGAGTCAGAGGATTTTCTAGATTAACCATTGCTAAATCTGCTTTTCTATACTCGTCCATTTTGGCCAAAGGCCAATCATAATTACTCTTCACTACATCAGAAACTGGACCAGATAAATTAATATCCCCACCAAACATCAAAGTCACCGTCGGATCGTTTGGATTTGCTACCTTTCGATGATTAACTACTTTCACTTTTTCTACAGCAGTTTCTACCCACTCCCCTGCAATTGACTGGCGTGCCAAAACTCCATAATAGCTAACCCAGCAACCTAAGATAAAAGCTGCTACTACTGAACCTATTAACATTAGAGAGCGAGATATTTTAAATTTTAGATGATTACTTTTGCTAGAAAAATTAGATTGCTGATGTACGTTACTTTTTGATTGGGAATTAATTCTCACAGATTGTTTCCAAAGTATTTTGGGTGAACCACTAAAACGTCCCATAATTTTTACTCTTTCCAACACAGGAGAATTCAGCTTCCAAAGTTGATGACAAATAAACTTTATTAATCTATCTGCTGGAGGTTCACGCTGAAACTCTACTAAAACTTGTAGAGATCCTGTGTTTTCTTTAACTACACGAGCCGATATTCCTTGTGGTTTTAATTCTCTATTAATCCAGTAACTAATAGCTTGGAAATCACCTGAGCGTGCTGCTTCAAATAGAGATATTTGAGTTAAGCTTTGTGTGTAAGTCATACTTTATCCTTTGTTAAAACTCTCAAATAGTATATCCGTAAATTTCTACAGACCCCAAATACTATATATATTTTATACTTTAGTATAAATATTTAAAATATATATAATGAAAATTTATATGCTTTGAATATAATTAGTTGCTCAAACAAAAAATATTTCTAATTTAGATAGATAAAAATTACACCTCGCTTTGCTCAAAGAAAGAGGGAAGAAGGAAGAGGGAGAAAACTATGCTCTAAGGCCAAATATCAAACTGATCAGCTCAAGGTTAGGGGAAAATAAATTTTGGCCTAGCCATAAATTGGACTTGTCTCAACCAGGTTTCTAATAGCTTAAATTGCCCAGAAGAGCTAGAACGTGGTTATAACTCAGCTAAACTAATCAAAAAAATCGGATTGTCACCTACACAGGTGAAGGACATCACTTCTGTCAAAACCACGATTCGATATTTTCGAGTCGAATAACTCCACGGGAGTTGCCTCAGCACCACATTGGGAGTATCTCAACTCGCTGCGCTCAGAGACAGAAGTTATAGGGCATCCTTTGTGCTTCATACAATATTGGTGCTAGATATTGGTACGCCTTGATTATGGGCGATACCAAATTTATTAGAGTAGGCTTCACAAAAGTTTCTTCTCAGACACGCCCGTATCCTGGTTACGTTAGCTAGCCTCTGGAAATTGGCTAGTTAAAGTCGACGCCGGAATCCCCAACTATAATCTCTAATGGGCGTTGGGGAGGATTCAAGTCTTACTAAACCCTTTCCATCGTAAACAATAGGGCTTGTATCAAGAAGTTCAAAGGCCTCAAGGAAAACCCTTCCGCCTTCTGGCTTCTGCCTTCGGTCAAATAATTGTGGTAAAATATAACTTGATAAGAGATTCAATTAGGAGAATAAGAAACCAATGCTACAACGCAAGATATATCAACTTTGTTGTGATGGTCGTGAGGTCTGTATTTTCTTGCGAGATCAGCAGCGTTGGATTGAAAAAGCAACGATCTTGGATATAGAGGGAGATTTAGTAACAATACGCTATGAAACAGATGAAGATGATGAAATCTGTTCTTGGGAAGAAATAGTCCGTTTAGAGAGTATTGGGGCTATTACCCAAAAATTAGCGTCCGTACCCATGGGTAATCTTGAACCTCTAGTATCTGAAGATTGTCCAGAAGCTGAACAAATTCGCAATCACCATCCAGAATCAAACCAACCAGATTAATTCAGATTTAAGTAACTTTAATCAATTAATTATCTCTATTCTAAGTCTGTAGTTAGTCTTTTTTGTGATTTATGTTGATTAATTAGTCATTTGGAGCTGTTTCTATTTCTTGCTCAGGAGGAAAATGAAGCGACTCAAACATAGGACAATACCCATCAGATGTAACCTTAAAACCATATAAAGCTGAAGTAGGATTGGAACAACGTTGTCCTCTATAATGTAAACAATTGCCACAACAATCTAAATCAGCAGAGATAAAGCGATCGCTAGTTTGCTGAAGAAGCTCTCTTTGAGAAAGTGCCCTCAAAATCAACTCTTCTCCTTGCCAGCGAACCTCTACAATGCCTGTCTCTGCAAAAAATGGCCAACGAGAATCATCTGTAATGCTTTGAGGTAAAGAAATTATCACCTCTGTCTCTAACTCAGTTAATTCCCCTTCATAATTAATTTCTGGTAATGTAGGTGCTATGAATGTCTCGCCTATTGGTAACTCTACCAAAGTACCATTGCTTGGAGAGTGAAGTTGATAACGGTTGCGTAATTCTTCAAGATTAGTAAGATCAGTGATATAACTAGGGGAGCCGTGAACGAAAATTATATGTTGAGGACGTAAGTTGTGAATTAACTGTGTTGTTCCTAGTCCATCACAATGATCTGTAAGTAGATATGTTTCGGCGGTTGGAAAATTCAACTCCTGTAATTTCGTTGTTAACTCTATATTTTTTCCTGGTTTTTCAGGCAATAACACAATAAAAGAATGAGTGCGGTTCGTTTCTAGCAGGAACCCTTAGCAACTAAGGATGTATGACTAGAGTCCAGCCCATGTAATCCCACACATGGCGGATAACTGAGTTAAGAATGTAGGTGAGAGCTGTAAAGGCTAAGCCCTACCCGCTAAGGAA
>JAJEAQ010000040.1 GCA_022822685.1 Trichodesmium sp. jk18x7bins.61 | reverse complement strand
CTAGGGATTTTCACCCCTAGCCTTCACGGAAAAGACTCTATGAGTCCGATTACTCTTGTTCAGGTCGCGCGACAGCCTCAAGTAAGTAATGAAACAAGAGGAATGCAAATCCCGTTTTCGGCCAAAAAGGTAAGGCCTTGCCTTTTTGGCCGAAAAGTAGGCTCACCCACTAGGGATTAAGTGGTTAGGAGCAAGAGGGAAAGAGATGGAAAGGTGAACGAAGTCGCGTGTTGCTTAATATTTATGTAGCGAAGCTAAAACGCTTTTAGCTTCGCTACATGAAAGCTCCGACTCTTGGAGGCAACTGGGTAATCCATTGAACAGCCAAATTACCCCTGATAGGCTGTAACCAAAAAGGTAAGGAGGTGATACAGATGCTGTAATATCATCTGTATGGCGCGACCTGTTGAGCCTGTCGGCGACAGGCTCAAAGGAATAGCAGAATTCTCTTGGAAGTTATACGAAAAAGAATATGACGAAGAAACTAAAGGTCGACATCAGTTAGATGTCAAATACGACAAAGGTCGTTTACGGACAATTAACCGACTGGTAACAGATTAATTGGGAGCAAGTAAGGAAGACTGTTAAGAATCTCAGACCCTGGATTTTTCTGACCAAACAACTTGGTCGGTTTAAGCAGCTACTTTTACTGCAAAAACTGTTCAAAATCCCAGAATTGTTGAGCTGGAAGTAAGCCTTGATCCCTGTGATGGGTAACTGTCACCCACGGTTCAAAGGGGAGGGAACAGGAGTAATCCTCATTCAGGTCGCCTGTCGCGCGACCTGAAAGCTCCTCTAGGGGTCGGCCACCTGACCCGATTAAAAACAAAACCCTTCCGCGCCAGTAAAGGCAATCACCTTTCTCAGGTCGCCTGTCGGCTCCATCATCTCAGGAACTTCAGACGATACAACAGGGTAAACCCGAAAGAGTCTCAAGGAAATCTTGAGTAGTGAGTCGGCAACAAAGACGGAACTCTCTGGAGAGTCAAGGATGGAAGAAAAAGCGTTTGAGCAGGGAGGCGACCTGCTGTTCTGTAATGGAATAGATAGGGATACTCTTCGAGAAGCCTGAGCCTACAAAATTTATCCCCGCATGTTTTAGCTAAAACATGTCGGCGACAGGCGAAAAGTCAAAGCCGACTTTTTCTCTCACTCATACGAATAGATATTCTGACAAAGAAAGCTTAACTGAGATCTAAGTTAGATGTCAAAAAAAGACAAAGGTCGCCAAAGGATAATGGAATGGAGTAATCCAGGAAATTGTTAAGAATCTAAGTCTAAAGAATCTTTTGTGCCTAAAAAAAAGGCTTGAAGTGAGGCTAGAGCCGTATGATGGGAAACTGTCACGTACGGTTCAAAGGGGAGGGAACAGGAGTGATTCTTGTTGAGCCTGTCGGCGACATGTTGAGCCACCGGCGAGGTGGCTCAACATGTAGCTTTACCTAAAACATGTAGCTTTAGCTAAAAGCGTTTTAGCTTCGCTACATGAAAGCTCCGACTCTTGGAGGCCACCTGACCCGCCAAGTATGAAGGACGTAATCGAGTTGTAGTAGCTTGAAATTATTGAAAATTTTTTTAAAATTAAACCTACTTTCCACATTTGATGATAATCTAGTCAAAAAATTCAGGATTCAGAAGTTAGGAATAAATGGCTATCTGCCTGACTTTAGGTTGAAAATTTCTGATTTGAGAGAGTATTTTCTGGGCATTCTGAGCAGCTCATTATAGTTACAGCAATTTTTAGTTTAATGAGGTGAAAATTTGGGATCTGATACCAATTCTCCATGAAGATGCCCTTAATATAACTTGATGGAGGCAAGTACTAGAAAAAATGAGGAATAATTATTAATTGCATTGTTACAGAGAAATAGTATAAAGCAATAGCTCATCTAATATGCTAGTCAAGTGTAATGTGCCTTACCAACATTAAAATTGCTGTAAGTTAAACGCCAGAATCAATCTCACACTGAGATTTTTACGGTGAGGCATATCCCAGATTCAGCTCAAGATCATGAAAAGTTCCTAGAAAATTTGTCAGAAATCATTCATACCCAGATAGCTCATAAGAGGTTTGAGGAATCATATTGATATTACTATGAGAATAACGAGTAATGGCTAATAAGGGTAATGCCAGAGTCAAAACAGCGATCGCCGTTCCTAAAATATTTGTCATCCTGTGAGGCGGTTCATCGCTAGAGTGACTGGCAGGCTGGCTATCTGATTCCATATTCAGGAAACTTCTAAAAAACTTAAAATTTTAGTACTAATACAATTTCTATTATAAGCGTGTTTAACAAACTACCTGCAGGGAAGTCTCGCGCTATCCTCACAGGGAATGTGGCGATGAAAACCAGCCTTATTTATTGGATACATCCTAATGCTCAATCTACTTCTGCTCAAATAACACACTCAGGCCAGATGCCTAAGCTACTAACTGTGGACAAAACTAGGTCTGCTTCTTACAATAGGGATGCTCTCACAATGGATGTTGGACATCACCTCAACAGAAATCGCGATTCATTTTTTTGGGAGCGAAAAATCTGGCGTTGTAGCCTCAGCTCAACGTCAGGAAAATCTCCATCTCATCTCAACTTGTATTGACAACTAGGATTTTTTTTCCGCGACTTTTTCTTTAATATCTTTCGCTTGTTTTAACAGCCCTCTAGCTCTTTGACCAAAATTTACAGATAGTCTAGGTGCATCTGCTCCTAGACTATCTCGAAATAAATCTAATAAAAATTGACGCACATCTCCTACCCATTCTAGTGATTCTAGAGGAATAATCCGGCCATCAGCTTTTTGTTGAATAGTTTTTGCTTTATTTGCCAGTGATAGAGCATTTTTTACTAGATCTGGCATTTTAGGTAGATGTTGAGGTGACACAGAAACTGCGACAATCTCCCGCAATAATTGATAAACCTCCTCTATCCACTCAGTATCCGTATAGTCGGAATCTAAATTAGTCATAACTAGCGCTAGTTTTGTTTCAAAATATAAGAGCTAACATTATTTTTGAGAAATAAATTTTATTTTTCAGTTAACTTCCAAACTCCATCCCAATTTTTTGGAGGTGGTTCAGTCTGAAATAGCCTACAACGACCAACATGCAAGTCAGCGGCTTTGTTGTCTTGATCAATCTCTAAGACTTTTTCAAATTCAGCTTCAGCTAATGCAAAAGCTTCTATCAAATCAGCTTCTGTTAAATTTTTCTCTTTGGATGGCCTTAAATAATATTCTCGTCCTTGATGATAGTGTTCAATAATCTGATGTTGTTTATCAGTCAATTCTTGCTTCAGGGGGCCTTCCTTAAAACCTAAAAGTTCATATATTCTCACAGGCTCACTTTTTCCCTTCACAGTAATCAAGTCCAATTCCCGAACCCAAAGCCATTCTTTGTAAGCTTGATAAGTATTCTCACTAATCACAATATCAGTACCATACTGTTTGCTAGTACCTTCAAGGCGAGAGGCTAAGTTAACACCGTCTCCAATAGAAGTTAGCTCCATACGCTTACTAGATCCAATATTACCACTAACTACTTCGTCTGAGTGAATCCCCATGCCAATACTAATAGGCATTTTGTTGTTTGCTATACGCTCTTCATTAAACACCTCTAAGCGTTGGCGCATTTCCACAGCAGTCTGCATAGCACACAAAGGATGATCTTCTAAGGGTGCTGGAGAGCCAAATACAGCCATTAACGCATCCCCTATGTATTTATCTAAAGTCCCTTTGTACTTGAACACAGCATCTACCATCACCTCAAAATACTCATTGAGCATGGTAACTACTTCTTCAGCTTCCATTTTTTCTGTCAAGCTCGTGTAGCTACGAATATCACTAAAAAGTACAGAAACATTTTGGCGCTTTCCTCCCAAACCAGTATCACCAGTTGCCAATAATTGTTCTGCAACTTCTGGAGTCATGTAGCGATACATCAAGTTTTTAACTTGCTTTTCTCCAGTAATATCCTCCATAACTACTAAAACCCCATTAATTTTATGAGCATCGGAAACATCAATCATGGAGTTAATTGACAAATTAATACTTTGAGGAGGTAAATCCCCCTGAGGTAACAAAGTCTGATCTGGATAATACTGTTGGTACTCTTTCAAATCACTGGGAGAAAGGGCTACATCTAACCACTTGGAAAAATCCCCCTCCTTAAAGCAAAGCAAATCCTTTACGTCTTTTCCTTGTAATACATGGGTTTCACTAATACCAAGTAACTGTCTAGCACTTTCATTCGTGGCAATAACTTTGCCTTTCTTATCAGTAGATATTACTCCATTGGTAAGACTGCGGAGAATGTCTTTTTGCCTTTGTTGCTCTTGTTTAACAGTATCAAATAATTTAGCATTTTGAAGGGCCACGCCTGCCTGGATATTAAAGGCCTTCATAAATTCTAAATCGTTGCGATTAAAACTGGCTTTCCACTGCTCTGGTGCTTTCGGCCAATCATTAGGATTGTAGGGTGGGTATTCTCCTTGTTTCTTTTTATTGATGAGCTGAGTCACGCCAATTAATTCATTGTCAGCATTAAAAACAGGCATACATAACATACTGCTAGTACGATAACCTGTTCTCTTGTCTGTTTGTTGAGATGTAACTGAACGGGGATCGTCATAAACATCAAAAGGAATTAGTAATGGTTTGCCAGACTTAACCACCATACCAGCAAAACCTTCATCTTTGGCAATCCTGAATTCTGTTAACTTGCCGTTAACTGGAATTTTTGTCCAGAGCTGCTCTTTTTCATTATCTAAGAGCCACAAGGTACTGCGGTCTGCATTCATCAGTTCCTTAGCTTGGTCCATAACTTTTTTGAGAGTATCTTCTAAATCTAGGCTACTTTTGCTGAGGGAGTCTACAGCTTTCATTAAAGCTTCTGCAGCTCTCTGTCTTTGGGTAGCTGCATAAAATGACTTGGAAGATTCTAGAATCAGACTAATAGAAGGAGCAAATTCTCGAAACACTCTTTCATCTTCTTTAGTAAATCCATTGACATCTATTTTTTCTTCTAATAGCTCATATTTTTCATGATCTGGTTTTAACTTATTTAGGAGTTGGACAACTGCAATTAAATCTCCTGTTTCCTCTTGTAGTAATGGCATTACTACCATAGTATAGGTACGATATCCATTCTGTTTATCAAATTTTTTCGCTGAAACTGAACGAGGATCATTATAGAAATCGTAAGGAATATTGATAACTTTTTTACCTTGAGCTGATTCTCCTGCTATTCCTGTATTTGCTGGAATTCTGAACTCTAATAATTTTTCACCAGCTCCCTTAGCTACTGTTGACCAAAGTTCATTTTTTTCTTCATCTAATAACCAAATTGTTGTCCGATCTGCATTCAATAATTCTCCCGTTTTTAGAGTAATTGAACGTAACATTCCATGCAGAATCGCATCAAACCCCTGAGCTTCTAACAAATTATTGAGCATTCCCAAGGTTTGATTAACTGTTTTGAGCTTTTCTTCAACGTCTTTAACAACTCCAACAAAAGTGTCTTTTGTGAGAGGAGCCAGAAATTCTGAGAAATTAGCTCCAGAATGAACTATTGTACTACTTTCGTTGCTTTTCGAGTAAATTTCGTAGTCATTTCCGTTACCAGTATTTATTTCTGGATTGTTATAACTATTATTGTAATCTGAATAACTTTGATGGTGAGACACTTCATGGCTTTCACCCTCAACAATTTCCACATCCTCTTTTGGGATTGTGTACTCTTTTGCTATTGGATTTGGAGATGCAGATGTCATAATTATTTAGTCAAATATTAGATGCTCTTGCTGGGCTTTATTAGTAGGGTTTTTCAGTAATTCAACGCCCCTCGCTCTGATTCTCAATCCGTCTACAGGGTGGGGAGGAATTGCGGGCGTTTAATTTTGCACTTCCACCAATAGCGGTTGAGTTTATGGTGAAAATACGGAAACACGAATTATGGAGATAATCCGATATGTTAAGTTTGTGGTCCACACTGCCGCTAATCCGGCAAAGGTGTTCTCTCTAAAAGCACCGTAATAGGGTTTGAAGATTTACCGAGAAGCAGGAAATACTCGGAAGTTCGTATCATGCCAAATCTCATGCGGTAGACAATTGCTTGCGAAAAGTCAACTTATGTTTACAAGCCTCATCCGTCTACATGGTGGGGTGATTGACGTTCTATTTGTTAATTAGTCTAGTTATTAGATAGGGTTAAATCGGAGTCAAACGTAGTATTTTGTAATTTAAAGGAAATTGCTTTAATGCAATTTCCGCTTATGTGTTCGTGAGAACGTCCGTCCCATTAGGGTAATGTTGGCGAAGGGTAATACTTAAAAAGCTTGAACTGGTGGGTTTTTCTGCTTGATAACAAAACTAATGTTCCTCTCCTGAGAGCTTAAGTAAGCGCGAATCTCCGCCGGTAATGACTTTTAAAAAGCGTAGTGCTCGTAGCACTGGCGGAGGGGCGTAGTTAAGATCCAAATTACTCCGAATCTTACGAATTACTCTGGGTTATCGACTACTCTTAAGCAATGAATTATTTGTAAATATCCATACTCCAACTGTGCTCTAGCATAATTAAATTTTTACCATAAATTTACAGAATAGGATATAATCAGCTCTTTAGCTTCAGCCCAAGGATGAAAAATCACATGGGACTTCAGTCGCCTTTTTTTGATTGCCAACAACAAAAGGTATAAGGTATAAACTCTAACAAATCCAATTTTTAATCCCATACTTCTCCTCACCCTGATGCCTTACCTCGGCAATAAATAGACGAGCGACCAGATTTAAGCATAGACCAGAAACTAGGAAATTTCCCAAACAACTACTTTAGATACTATTTTGTTGCTGACGTTTAGTTGCAGCTTGAGTTAAGAGAGATTCTGCAAAAGCAATCGCCTCTTGAACTGGCTTACCACTAGCTAATTGTGCCAACTCCTGTCGGCGTTGATTACTATCCAAGTTTTTTACTCTTACTGTAGTCCTTACTTCAGAGTTTTGAGCAGTTGAATCCAAACTAGGCATTTCCTCAACTACCTGTTTACTAACACTAAAATGAGTATCAGCCATTGCAGCTACTATGGGCTGGTGAGTCACACAAAGGACCTGATTTTGGCGACTCAGTTGGTGTAGTTTTTCCGAAATAGCTCCCGCTACTCTTCCTGAGACTCCTACATCTATTTCATCAAAAACTAGAGTACCTGACCCCTCTATTTGAGAAAAACAAGCTTTTAGTGCTAATAAAAATCGGCTCATTTCTCCTCCAGAAGCTATAAACTCTATAGCTTGTAGTGGCTCACCAGGATTAGGACTGAAACAGAATTTAATCTGATCAGCACCTAAATTGGTTGGAGTAGTAGGGGTAATTTGTACCTGAAATTGCACTTTTTCCATAGCTAGGGGTTTTAGTTCTTCTATCAAGTGCTTTTCTAATTTTGCAGCAGCACTCTGACGTTGCCAGCTAAGTTCGCTACATTTATTTTGTAATTGCTTTTGAGCTTCTATGCTTACCGCTTCGAGTGCTTCGAGAGATTCTCCACCCTCTTGCAGTGCTTTTAATTCAGCTTGAATTTTGTGATAATAAGCTATAGCTTCTTCTAAACAGGGGCCATATTTGCGACAAATTTGTTTTAGTTGTTGAATTCTTTCTTCTACATCTTGTAATAGTTGAGGATCAGCTTCCAGATTTTCACCATAACTGCTAATTTCTCTGCTAGCTTCAACAACTTGAGCTAGAGCATCGTTAATCATTTCTAATACAGGTTGTAATGTGGAGTCGTAGCTAACCATATCGTTTAACAAGTTTTCTGCTTCTCCTAGTAAATCTGCTGCTGCTGGAGTTTCACCTTCGTTTTGATATAAAGCCTGATGTAGTTTATAACTTTGATATTGAAGTTCAACCGTATGGCTAAGACGCTGACTTTGTTGTTTGAGTTGTTCTAGTTCTTGAGATTCAGTCAGATTAGCTTTATTTAATTCTTGTAGTTGGTATTCTAGTAAATCTATTCTTTGTAAACGTTGTTGTTCTGATTGGCGCCGGTTTTCTAATGCTGCTGTGGCTTTTTGAGCTTTCTGGTAGGCAACACTTACTGCTTCTCGGCATTCCAGTAGGGTTAAACCACCATATAAATCAAGCCATTGCCTCTGAAGATTGGGGTTTCCTAATTGTAGAGTTTGGCCTTGGGCTGTAATTTCTACTAGGCGATCGCGCAATTGCTCCATGATTTTCCGGTTAACGAGGATACCATTTAAACGAGACTTTGTGCGGAGAGAGCCTTGGGTTACAATAATTTCGCGACTACAGACTACTAATGTACCATCTATAGGATCTATCTCTTGGCTATCTAACCATTCAGCTAGGGTGGGGCTGAGTTCAAAGGTTGCTTCTAAGATAGCTCGTTTAGCTCCTGTTCTGATTACACGACGATCTACTTTACCTCCGAGAGCTGCATCTAGAGCATCTAAGATAATGGACTTACCTGCCCCTGTTTCACCTGTAAATACATTCAGACCAAGGCCAAATTCTAGGTCTAGATGGTCTATGAGGGCAAAATTATTAATGCAGAGGGATATGAGCATTGATTAAGTCAAAAATCTAAGGTTAGGGAAGAGGGAAAAGTTTTCACATTGCTTTGACTCCACTAATTTACTGTTTTATCTTGAAGATAAGTTTATTAGTTTTGAGGCATTGCGGAAAAGAGGTTAGAGGGATTAACGAGAATTATTCAAGAGTCATAATGAAAAGCAAATTCAAAAAATAATATTAAAATGTTGCTCTATCGCCGCATTATAATCTACGATTTAATTTGGGGAGAAAAGCCACCAGCAAATAAATTACTTTCTCCTTTGAATTTAGAACAGACTCAGCTACTCAAATCAAAACCTTTAAATTTTTTAGCATAATTTTTCTAAGTCTTGGGTTGCTGATTCTACTATTAATTTTGAGAATGACGGAGCGAAGCAGAGCAATTTTGGATTTACTTGAAAGCTTTAATTAATAATTTTCGGCAATTATCTCCCACGCTCCAATGAGCTGGAGCAACGTGCTTACTTATCCCACACTTTGCTGATGCACTACCCAAAAAATATTTCTGATCATCTGGAATGACAACAAGTGGTATTGTTTTATATATGTTGTTTAGCAAAATCAAATATGTCAAAATTTAAACAATCAGTAACTCGTAACCAAAAATATATACAAGAATTAAAGTCTTCCGAAGAGCGGCTAGCTCTGATGAAAGATGAATTACATAAACTTAGCTCTAAGTCTGATTTAGAGCAAGAGGAAAATCAAAACCATAACCATAATGACAATGATTTATTAAAGTATTTTGAAAATAATCCTGGTAGATTAATCTTTAAGTGGATGCATTACTTTGAAATATATGATCGCTATTTTTCGAGATTTAGAAACCGGGAAGTTCATGTAGTAGAAATAGGAGTTGCTCAAGGTGGTTCTCTACAAATGTGGAAGAAATATTTTGGAGATTATGCTTACATATATGGGGTAGATATAAATAAACGCAGCAAACGATTCGAAGAAGAAAGAATCAAAATAATTATTGGCGAGCAACAAAATCGAAATTTCCTCAGACAGATGAAGAATCAATGTCCTCGAATTGATATTTTAATAGATGATGGAGGCCATCGGATGTTGCAGCAGATTAATACATTTGAGGAACTATTTCCTCATATATCTGAAAATGGAGTTTACCTTTGTGAAGATTTACATACTAGCTACTGGCCTCAGCATGGGGGAGGTTATAGAAATCCCAATAGTTTTATTGAGTATAGCAAAACTCTAATTGATAAATTAGTGCGATTCGTTTCTAGCAGGAACTCCTAGCAACTAGGAATGTATGGCTAGAATCCAGCCTCTATAACCCATATAGAGCGGATAACTGAGTTAAGAATGTGGGTGAAGCTGCAAAGCGAGGACCACCCGCCAGGGAAGG
>JAJEAQ010000807.1 GCA_022822685.1 Trichodesmium sp. jk18x7bins.61 | reverse complement strand
GATGAAAATGAAGATGGACAGTTAACATTATCCATCAGAAGAATAGAGTATATGAGAGCTTGGGAAAGAGTCCGACAATTGCAAGCTGAAGATGCAACAGTCCGAGCACAAGTATTTGCGACAAATCGTGGTGGTGCTCTAGTTAGGATAGAAGGACTACGTGGATTTATTCCCGGTTCACACATTAGTACACGCAAGCCCAAAGAAGATTTACTAAATGAAGAATTACCCCTAAAATTCCTAGAAGTTGATGAAGAACGCAATCGTCTAGTTCTAAGTCATCGTCGTGCTTTAGTTGAGCGGAAGATGAATCGCCTAGAAGTAGGGGAAGTAGTTATAGGAGCAGTTCGTGGTATTAAGCCCTACGGAGCGTTCATTGATATTGGTGGTGTAAGTGGCCTACTGCACATATCAGAAATTTCCCACGACCATATAGAGACTCCTAGCAATGTACTCAAGGTCAACGATGAACTAAAAGTTATGATTATTGACCTTGATTCTGACAGAGGTCGGATATCTCTGTCAACTAAGCAACTAGAACCAGAACCTGGTGCAATGGTGAAAAATCCACAACTGGTATATGACCAAGCAGAAGAAATGGCGGTTAAGTTTAGGGAAAAAATGATGGCCGCACAGCGAGGGGAGACAATCGAAGAAAAAGTAGTAGAAAAATCTGAAGTGGAACCAACAGTAGAAGTAGTAGAAGCATCTGAAGTGGAACCAACAGTAGAAGTAGTAGAAGTACCTGAAGTGGAGCCAATAGCAGAAGCATTACAAGCATCTGAAGTAACAGAAGCATTTACACAGGAAGAGGCAGAGCCTGTATTAGAATCCCAAACAACTATCGGAGGTTCGTAAGAGGGAACTGGTTTCTCTCCCCATATACACGGTTGGATGGAAAATTAACTCTTACACAAATAAATTTTATCCACTGCTCCCCTAGACCTAGTTGATTTGTTTTATGCTAGGCCTACTGGGGTTATTAACTAGCCTTGAAGCATCCTAATGCTAAAGCTGACTTATGGAGTAGACTTCTAACCTGCATCAGCATAAGGGCTTGATGAAGTAACTGGGGCAGAAGAAGTGAGCTGAGTCTTGTGATCATGGTTGGGGATAATAAACCCCCAAATTCCAAGCCACCGTGTAAAGAGGTGGGAAGTCCTTGCGGGGAAAGTTGAGTAAAAAACTAGGTAAGAACATACTCCAATTGGGCAGATAAAGATTATAAATGAAGAATCAGCGTGTTGAGGCCAAATAGGCTACAAGAACTTTTGCTTGTAAAACACAATCAGGAGACTCTCCTACACGCTCTGCTTTCCCTTGCCTCATTTGGTCGGAGCTACCCTATCAGTGTAGGCTGCTGTTGTCTGCTTGAGACGGTCAGAACAACATCCACGGATACCCCCATAGAGCGCGTTTTATAGTGAGGTAGGCTCATGCCCCACTTTATTTTTTAAATTTTTGATTGAAGAAGTCAACATTAAGGGCTTCTTCTATATTAAGTATTCTAGCACACTCAACGCCTGGATTCATGAGGGGTTGTGTGGGGAAGTAATTCCGCACTTTATAAACCCAGTTCCACACGCTAAAATTGAGCTTGTGGGGTTGTCCCTTCAGCTACTCAGCTTTTGCCTTACCTTTGAAAACCGCTATAAATGAAAACTGCTCTATGGTAGCTATTAACTGCAAAGGTACAATTTTCCAAGATATTCAAGCAATAATTTTTGATAAAGATGGCACTTTGGAAGACTCTCAAGAGTTTTTGAGAAATTTAGGGCAAAAGCGAGCTCGCCTCATTGATGCAAAAATTCCTGGTATTGGAGAACCACTATTAATGGCTTTTGGAATTGATGGGGATAGTATCAATCCAACTGGCTTAATGGCAGTGGGAACTAGACAAGAAAATGAAATTGCAGCAGCAGCCTATATTGCTGAAACAGGTCGGAGTTGGTTAGAATCATTAGCTATAGTCAAACAGACTTTTGAAGAAGCTGAACAAATGCTGCAAAGTTTAGTTCCTTCCCCTCCATTTGTTGGTAGTCTGGAGGTGTTAAAATATATCTCAGAAGCAGGCATAAAAGTCGGAATATTATCAGCAGACTCTACAGCAAAAGTACAAAATTTTGTCAAATACTATCAACTCAACGATTATATTCAACTAGAAATGGGGATTGATGGGAATCTTAGTAAACCAAATCCAGAATTATTTTTACAAGCTTGCCAAAGGTTAGGAGTAAAACCAGCTACAGCATTAATGGTGGGAGATTCTCCCGCAGATATTGAAATGGGGAAGAGAGCAGGAGCAGCAGGCTGCATCGGTATTTGTTGGGAGCAGCCAAAAGCTGAGTATTTACAGGAAGCAGATGTAGCGATCGCGCACTTACAAGAAATAAAAATACTATAAAAGAGCCAAAAATTATTAACTGCCATGATCAAGTTTTGAAGCCAGCGAGTCGTACATAGGTATCTTGATTCACCAGAAAGCAAAGCTGAAATCCACAGCGTTTTAACAGAGGGATAGAAACCAGCAAGCCGTTGAGGCTAGAGGAGTTTAATCAGACTGTGATAAATTTATGTCCTCAAGGAGCAAGGCTTTAATATACTTTTGTCACCAAATATGAGCTGAGTCTCGAAGTTGCTACAGACTGAGATTTTATCTAGGAGATGAATCGACGCCCTTCATATAATACTATAATAACTCCCATAGAGAAAAAGCTGAAAGTACTCTATAGAAGTGCAAAGCGCGTACCTCAGGGTACAATACTGTCAAATCCGGCGACCGCTAAATCTAAGATGATAGCAGGAGTCTCAAGAAGCTATTTTTGATGAACAAAAACCTAAGATTGTGAAATTAAGGAATCCTCAGCCATAAAAGATTATTGGTGTTGGAGGAATGTCAATGATAGACTTATTCTCAGAAAAATAAAGGAGGAACTACTATTGTCTAATCGTTACCTATTTACTTCAGAGTCAGTTACTGAAGGACATCCAGATAAGATTTGCGACCAAATTTCTGACACAATTCTAGACACTCTACTCACTCAAGATCCTGAAAGTCGTGTAGCTGCTGAAGTAGTTGTAAACACAGGTTTAGTCCTAATTACTGGAGAAATTACCACCAAAGCCCAAATAAATTATATAGAACTTGCAAGAAAAAAAATTGCTGACATTGGGTATGTTAATGCAGAAAATGGTTTTTCTGCAGATAGCTGCTCAGTTTTAGTAGCTCTTGATGAGCAATCTTCAGATATTGCTCAAGGAGTGGACAAAGCTCAAGAAACTCGCGAACAGTTAAGCAACGAAGAACTTGATGCAGTGGGTGCAGGAGACCAAGGGTTAATGTTTGGTTTTGCCTGTAATGAAACTCCTGAATTAATGCCTTTGCCTATCAGTTTAGCCCACCGAATTTGCCGTCAACTAGCTATCCTTAGAAAAACAAGTCAACTATCCTATTTACAGCCAGATGGCAAAAGTCAAGTGACGGTGATTTATGAAGATGATCGCCCTGTAGGGATCGATACAATTTTAATTTCTACTCAACACACTGCTACTATTGGAGAAATTACAGAATTAGAAGCGATTCAAGCCAAGATTAAAGAAGATCTATGGGAATATGTTGTCCAAGTAATATTTAAAGACATAGATATTAAACCTGATCCACAAACTCGCTTTCTTGTCAACCCCACTGGAAAATTTGTCATCGGTGGTCCACAGGGAGATTCTGGTCTCACAGGACGTAAAATCATAATTGATACTTATGGTGGGTATTCCCGTCATGGTGGAGGGGCTTTCTCTGGAAAAGATCCGACTAAGGTAGATCGTTCGGCAGCCTATGCTTGTCGCTACATAGCTAAAAATATTGTTGCAGCTGGTCTAGCAGAGAAATGTGAGGTTCAAATTAGTTATGCGATTGGTGTAGCAAGACCTGTTAGTATCATGATTGAAACTTTTGGTACTTCTAAGGTAGACGAAGATCAGTTACTAGAAGTAGTAAAACAAAAGTTTGAACTTCGTCCAGCAGGAATTATTCAGGCTTTTAACCTCCGAAACTTGCCAGCAGAAAGAGAAGGTCGTTTTTACCAAAATATCGCTGCCTATGGTCATTTAGGGCGTCCAGATCTAGATTTGCCCTGGGAGAAAACAGATAAAGTAGAATTACTTAAGGAAGAATTCAAATCAGAGTTAGCTGACTTCGGCAGAGAGCAACACAATGAAAATTTCCGTCTGAGGTCTAATCTCGTCGTCTAATGTCTGATCACAACCCATAGATAAGAAGCCGAAAACCCTCTCTCAGAAATCGGAAATTTTGAATCTAATCCCCCGCACAGTCCCCATCTTTGAACAGAATCCCCCGTAATGGTCCCCACCTATAATCTCTGATGTGCGGTAGGGTAAGGGGGAGTGACGATTAGTGTGATCTAGTTATTTTTGGTACGGTAAAAGCTGATCGCTGGAGACACGACCCTATTTTTCACTGCCATCATCAGTTTTTTTGTTGGTTGTATATTTTCCTGGGGTTAAGGGCGCATGCATTTCTTGTGACTCGCGCTCGTACACCAGCTCAAGCCAGGCATACGAATCTCCATCTATAATCTTTGATTTAGATGGAGTGTGTTCAAAAAGGTAGCAGTAGCTGAAGGCAGAAGAGATCAATTAGCAGGGGATACTCAAGCCTAGTCGCTCCACGTCTACAACCTGCGACATTTCGTGTTACAGAAACGCATACCACTAATTTTAAAAAGATAGTGGGGGACAAGGGACTATATTCTAGCAGTACTTTTGCCTCTTGCCAAAGGAAGTTTAAAACCACTAAATTGAAAACTTGGGAGGGGGTAGTATACCCATTATTCATCAGCTTGAACTCCTACCAAAT
>JAJEAQ010000047.1 GCA_022822685.1 Trichodesmium sp. jk18x7bins.61 | reverse complement strand
GCCTTGATGTAGGGTGGGTTAGGTGGGAAGAATTCCACACTAATGATAGGATATTTTAAAACCCCGCCGGGGCGGGCGGGGTTTTGAGCCGCCGTAACCTACCAAATCTTGGCTATTTGATGCTGTTTTTAGATTTTTTTTTACAGATATCTTCTAGGAAAATTGGACTTGAGTTACCCGACAAAGATTCGGGAGGTTTTCAGTCCCTGAGATTTAGATCAGGGACTGAAAACGGAGACAGTCACTGAAAAGGGAGTGTAAATGCTTAATAGCATCTATACTAGCCAATAAATATAGAAAGGTAACTACAGCAAACTATAAGCTTAAGTTAAGATTAACCATATATTTTTCTTTGTCCTTGTGAAGCGATTTTTTGATCAGGAGATAACTAAGGTATGCCACAGCTTGAAGCAATTTCAGTAAATTATGAAAGTGAAACTTATAAAGATGCCTACAGCCGAATCAACGCAATTGTGATTGAAGGAGAGCAAGAGGCATACGAAAACTATATTCAACTGTCCGAGATGCTCCCAGACCACAAAGATGAACTGATTGGCTTATCAAAAATGGAAGGTCGTCACAAAAAAGGCTTTCAGGCTTGCGGTCGGAATCTGAAGGTGACACCAGATATGGAATTCGCCCAAGCATTCTTTGAGCCACTGCACAAAAATTTTAAAAAAGCAGCAGATCAGGGTAATGTCGTAACTTGTTTGTTAATTCAATCTCTGATTATTGAATGCTTTGCGATCGCGGCTTACAATATATACATTCCTGTTGCTGACCCCTTTGCTCGGAAAATAACTGAAGGTGTGGTTAAAGATGAGTATAGCCACCTCAACTTTGGTGAAGTATGGCTAAAAAAGCATTTTGAATCATCCAAAGCAGAATTACAACAAGCAAATCGCCAAAACTTACCTCTAGTCTGGAAAATGCTCAACCAGGTAGAAGCAGATGCGAGGACTCTGGAAATGGAAAAAGAAGCTTTGATTGAAGACTTTATGATTGCTTATGGCGAAGCTCTTAGCAACATCGGTTTTACAACTGGAGAAATTATGCGGATGTCAGTTTATGGCTTGGCTGCTGCATAGTTAATTTCAACTCCCTTTGGGAGAGGATGGATAATGATTTATTTGCTGGAAAATCCCTAAGTTCCTACCGAGCGAGTCCTAGTTATTCCCATAATTATCATCCGAACTGTTCAGAACTAGTGGTTGAAGCTAGCGTCAGGGCTAATAGTAACAAAATATAACTTTGTGGGGAGGTGGTGCATAGTAATGAGAGAGGTTGAGGGGCGATGATTTTTTCACAACCCAATTCTCACAAAACTCAAGGATATTTGCCGGAATCAAGATTTAGCTAAATACCAAGTTTTACTCCTCACCATTACTATGCAGGACTACCCTTTATGAATAGGCATGGCATTCGTCTATCCCATCACAAACTTAGCTTCAGAAATGGAAGTTTTAGGGGGGAACCATACTCTTAGCCCCAAACAAGGGGACTGCGATTGAAATTCGCTGGTCGTTATCTGTCCTCGGATTCAATTGCAGAAGCTTCCAAATTTCAATGAAAAGTAGCAGGTGAGAAATCCCCAAACATAGGTCTGATAAATGTTAACTGTTTCCAGGAGTAAAACAGACTCCGCTTTTCCAAGGGATGAAAGCTCCAAAAGGAATCCTCACCCAGAGCATGGACATCTTCAGAAAGTAGGTGTTAGCCCAAGTTTTACAATTGTTCTAGTATTCTTTTTCCAAGGTGTCTAATAATTAACCTAATAATCAAGTTAAAAAAATTTAATGTTTGGTCTAATTGGTCATCTAACTAGCTTAGAACACGCTCAATCAGTAGCAAGAGATTTAGGGTATCCAGAGTATGCAGCTCAAGGTCTTGACTTTTGGTGTAGCGCTCCACCTCAGATAGTAGATACAATCAAAGTAAGTAGTATTACGGGTCAGAAAATTGAAGGCCAATATGTAGAATCATGCTTTCTGCCAGAGATGCTAGAATCTCGTCGTATTAAAGCAGCTACACGTAAGATAATGAATGCCATGGCTCATGCTCAGAAAAATGGTATTAATATAACTGCTTTGGGCGGATTTTCATCAATCGTTTTTGAGAAGTTTAATTTGCAGAAGTTTCAGCAAATCCGTGACATTACATTGGAATTTAAGCGCTTTACTACAGGCAATACCCATACAGCTTATATTCTCTCCAAGCAAGTAGAACAAGGTGCAAAAAAATTAGGAATTGATTTGTCAAAAGCAACAGTGGCAGTATGTGGGGCAACTGGTGATATTGGTAGTGGAGTATGTCGCTGGTTAAATACTAAAACTGATGTAGGAGAATTATTATTAGTTGCTCGTGAGCAAGAACGATTAAAATCTCTACAAGCGGAGTTAGGCAGGGGGAAAATTATAGAATTAGCTACAGCTTTACCTCTGGCTGATATTGTTGTTTGGGTTGCCAGTATGCCTAAGGGTGTAGAAATTAGTCCAGATGCTTTAAGGAAACCATGTTTATTAATTGATGGTGGTTATCCTAAAAATATGGCTACTAAAATTCAGCAATCAGGAATCTATGTTCTTAATGGTGGAATTGTAGAACATTCTCTCGATATTGACTGGAAAATTATGAAAATAGTTAATATGGATGTGCCTGGTCGTCAGTTATTTGCCTGCTTTGCAGAGTCCATGTTGCTAGAATTTGAAAAGTTATATACTAATTTTTCTTGGGGAAGAAATTTAATTACCGTGGAAAAAATGGATCTCATAGGTAAGTTATCACTCAAACATGGATTTAAGCCTCTAATGTTGTCAGGAATCCATAGCTAAAGCCAAGGAGTTTGTCAATGCCTATTTGTTTTTGGCGATCGCTGACATAAAATTCTCCCAGTAGAGAAGTGCTATTGGAGTAGTTTTTCATAGACTAAGTAGGTGAGCGTTAAAAAATCAAGCTATGTAACAAAATGTCAAACTAGCCCACAGCTTAAGATCCTGCCCTGAAGGGCGGGGTTTAAGAAATAGGGTAGTGATCAGCAAAGTGTGGGATAAGTGAGTAAGTCCTTCCTAGTCCAAGAAGCGGTCGCCTACCCAGCCTTTTGTGCCCCAGTATTTTCCTGGCGACTATGAATCCTGCTCCAATTGAAATAGCTCACTCCCAACCTTACCGTAACCTGAGTAGGCGACCAAATTTTACCAAATTTATTCTGTCGGCG
>JAJEAQ010000522.1 GCA_022822685.1 Trichodesmium sp. jk18x7bins.61 | reverse complement strand
TTTAACCAGAATCGGAAACTGTATTTGAACCCTACTCCTATAGCTTCCATCCAGGAACAAATTGTCACGATGCTATAAAACAGTGTTTTCTAAGATTAAGAAACGGACAAGACACATAGGTTTTAGACAGCTCAAAGGATGATTCAATTTCATGTGGCGAGGTGGGAAACCACTTCCAGAAACCATCCGAGCCTAGAGCGGAACTGTACCAGACAGAGAAACCATCAAAGGATAGTTAAAAGCCAGATTTAGAACGACAAAGGGAGAGCAGGTACTCCACAAGGTAGTGTGATTCGCCCATTATAAACAAATTGCTCCCCGGGTAGGAAAAACATATAAAAAAAAGAAAAAAACCCAAAGCCAGGCCTCATCAGCTATTTGGATTTGAGCATCACAGCTAAAGACAAGGAAACTGATTAGGAGACACCTATCCAAATCAAGCAATGGTGCTCAAAAAGAGGACTCTCAATCAGTACTGAGAAGACAAGAATTGTTCATATCAATGACGGGGATTCAACTTTTTAGGGTTTAATCTTCCCCATGACAACAGTAAATTATTAATAAAACCCCAAACAGAAAAAATACTAACATTCTGTCTACAGATTGGACAGGTAATCAAAGGAATGAAAACCTGTACCCAAGAACAAATGATCATAAAATTCAACCCCCGTATCAGAGGTTTTGCTAATTACTCCTCTGGAGTAGTTAGTAAAGAAACCTTCAGCTATCAGAGGATATGGCAATACCTCTAGAATTGGGCAACTTGACGGCATCCCTTTCATGTGGCGACCTGAAAGCTCCGACTCTTGGAGCCAACAAAGGAAAAAAATGGGTGAAAAATAAATACTTCAAAAGATACAAAGGGAAAGATTGGACATTGAGAATGTCAAAGTCCAATCAAGTCCAGACGACCCCTTACTCCATGAAGACTGGCTAAAACGTCAACACATTCATGTAGCGAAGCTAAAAGCGTTTTAGCTTCGCTACATGAAAGCTCCGACTGGGGTCGGCCACCTGACCCGATTTATCAGTAGTACATCCATAGTAAGGCACATATTCATGTCGGCGACAGGCTCAAAGTCAAGAGAAATGCCAGTCCTGATGACCCCTCACTCCAAGAATACTGAGAAAAACGAAACACATCAAACGGGAAGAAATACAAAGCCCAAGATTCAAAATACGATTCATGTCGGCGACAGGCTCAACAAGTAGCCAAACAGCAAAACTGGAAATGCCCTGTTTGTGGAAATCACTTATTCAAGGACGAAGAAATAGAAACCCATCACATAGTACCTGTGGCAGAGGGTGGTTCTGACGACTCAGATAACCTGATGCACCTGCACAGAGCGTGTCACAAGCAGGTACATACCAAATCCAAGTTGAAAGGTTTGAAGTAAGGCCCCAGCCGTATGATTGGAAACAGTCACGCACGGTTCAAAGGGGAGAAGAGGAAAGCGATTTCTGTTCATGTCGGCGACAGCCTCAACCTGACCCGCTAGTCAGTGTCATTTGGATAGTACCGACAGATAACTTTGGCGAGGCAAAAAGTTAAGGGAGGGTGTTTGAGGGGGAGTAATCCCCCGCCCCGTAAGGGGACGGCGACTAAAGTCC
Source organism: Trichodesmium sp. jk18x7bins.61 (assembly GCA_022822685.1). GTDB lineage: Bacteria > Cyanobacteriota > Cyanobacteriia > Cyanobacteriales > Microcoleaceae > JAJEAQ01. The sequence goes on along the minus strand of JAJEAQ010000522.1, from coordinate 2,203 downwards.
CTCGCGTCGTTTTTCATCCCTTAGCTGAAGCAAAGGGTTTCCAAACTCCTGGATTTTTTTAGATGAAAATTACACTAGAGAACTATTAGAATTACATACTTTAGGTGTAGATGGAGGCTATACTCAAGAAGATATTATTGCTTTAGCCAAGATTCTAACTGGTTGGAGTCTACCTCCTAATGCTAAAAGAGCTGAAGATGATGATGGATTTTTCTTTGATGAAAAACGTCACGAACCAGGAGATAAAATTTTTCTAGGACAAACAATAAAAGAGAGTGGAATAGCTGAAGGCGAAACAGTTTTAGATATTTTAGCTACTCATCCTTCCACAGGCAAACATATTAGTTATAAATTAGCCCAAATTTTTGTTTTAGACCAACCACCAGAGTCTTTAGTGAAAAATTTAGCCCGAAGTTTTTTGGATAGTGGGGGAGATATTTCTCAGGTACTAAATACTCTCTTCAGCAGTTCAGAGTTTTGGCAAGAAGATGTATACAATGCTAAGTTTAAAAATCCTTTTCGTTTTGTTGCTTCTGCTATGAGAGCTATTGGAAATGAAGTTAACAACTTTCGACCGATTAATGGGATTTTAGACCAATTAGGAATGCCTGTGTATGGTTGTGTCACCCCAGATGGTTATAAGAATACTAAAGAGGCATGGTTAAGCTCAGATACAATGATTCGACGCAGTAGTTTAGCTGTACCTTGATCTGGTGGTTTACTGGGCAAAGGTAAACCTATTAGTGCGGAAAAATTAATGGCTACTTTAGGTTATAATTTTTCTGCTCAAACCCTGGCAGCGATTGAAAAAAGTGATCCTGATTTAAGAGCATCCTTAATTTTTGGTAGTCCTGAATTTATGAGATATTAGAGACTGTTTGTAAAACTCAGATTAAATTCTTGCGTAGGGCGGGTGAGGCGGAAATATCTCCTCAAACTCACCATAATTTTAGTTGTCCGCCGCCGGCCACTAGAAATAAACACTCTACCTATCTTAATATTTTCCTTACAAACAGTCTCTTAGGAATTTTTGCTTGACCCAACACTTTCAGAAGCTAATAATAGTAGTAGGGTGGGCAAATATTGATTGATCTGGAGCTACCATAAATTCGCTTCTTTTTGCCCACCATCATGATATTGATCAAAGAAATCTTGGTTTGTAGCAGAGCATTAGTCATACTCCATATCTACAACTCCGGCTCCACACCCAAAGCTTTTAATTGTTCTACCAAGCGTTCAGCCCGTTGACGTTCTTGTTCAGCCCGTTCATCTCCTGTCAGCAATAAATTCCCATCTAAATCCCACCAACGTAACCAAGGCCATACCTGGCTTTGATATTCCCCTTCCCAGATACCTAACTCCACACTTAAAGGTTCAATAGGATAATGATTTCGTTCATTTGGAGCTATTTGTTGATAGTAACCATTAACTAAATGATATACTTCCACACGCCTTTTTTCAACTTCATATATACCATAAAAAGGTACGCGAATTGCTCGTTCATAGACCCAAAATTTACCTTGAGTTGGTGTTTTGTCTCGTTCTTCTGAACCATCTCCAGATACAAATTCTAATACAATTAGTGGAGCTACAAATTCTTCCCATAACACATAAGAACGACGCAATTTCCCATCAAGATTTTGTGGTACATCTGGCACATAAAACCAATCTGGAGCTACAGCACCTTTTTCTAGTGGTTCAGTTAATCGCCAATAAATGCCACTATCTCGACCGATACAGTATTGATTATCAGGATGAATTTGCTGTAAAATAGGGGTAATAGAATCAGTTAATAAGTCTCCTTCTGGGGGTTCTTGAAAGTTTTTCACAAAGTTATCATCCTTGTCGGGAAGCTGAGTATGGTCTGGTAAGCTTTTTGGCAAATCTACAATTAGTGATAAATCCTCTGATTTTTCTACAGATTTAGTGATCTGATTCATATTAATTTGTAACTCAAAACTTCTGGTTAATTAGTGTTACTTTAAAAATTATTATAGCAGTTTATTTACTGTTGAAGTCGACGCCCGATATTATTCGGGGCGCCTCTCCTTCAGAACCCCCTGTGAGACTTTCGCCTCATCACGGCTCCTAGTTAGTCTGAGTTCTCACTCTGCTCATGTGTTCATAATGATGACAGTGGCTGTGGAGTGCCTCAAGGTTCCCCGGCTTCCAATTGTTATGGTTGCCATCCTTATGGTGTAGT
>JAJEAQ010000011.1 GCA_022822685.1 Trichodesmium sp. jk18x7bins.61 | reverse complement strand
ACTACACCATAAGGATGGCAACCATAGTAATTGGAAGCCGGGAAACCTTGAGGCACTCCACAGCCACTGTCACCATTATGAACACATGAGCAGAGTGAGAACTCAGACTAACTAGGAGCCGAGATGAGGCGAAAGTCTCACAGGGGGTTCTGAAGTAGAGGCGCCTCGAATAATATCGAGCGTCGACTATAACAGCGTAGCTCCTCCCTCAGGAGGCAGCAGATACCAGAAGACAAAACTTTGGACAAGTTAGAAACTCTTTGATCAGAATCTATGATATTAATACTGAAGAAGAAGTAGCTAAGTATGAATTAGAAGAAGATTTTTCTAGAGAAACAGCTCTAGAATTTGGACGAATTTATCGCAAAGATAATGATTGGAGATTCCTAGCTGTAGGGCAAGGTTATAACTCTGGTTTACAAGGATTTGTTGATAAATATACTTCTGAGCATGATGTAATATTATGTCCACTTAATTGCGTATAAAAAAAAATTTGTTTGTAGTTGGGATGCAAGGGCGATAACGTGGTTAGCAGCTTAAATTTTATTGCTCACTATTCTCGCTGGACATAATTTACCTACACGCTCTGGATATCCTTGAGTGTGTAGGTTTGTAATATCTATTTAGGGCAGGCTGAATAAAAGTCAAATATACTCCAGTTTGTAGGCGATCGCTGACTAAATTTGAGAACGAAGCAACGAAATTTTTTGAAAAATAACCCTAGCTTTCATACTTCCCTACCTCCATCATAAATCCCATTTATAGAGCTACCACGTAAGGATTCAGGTATCTCAAACCCAGTTCTAGAGAGACTTCTGAAAACGACTGACTCAGCAATTTCACAGCTTCATTCTCAATAATCACGATAAAAACGGCTTGTAGCCATCTATAATTGAGAATAGGATGGGGGAGGCAATTGCCGAAAATGCTTATCCATCAAGATTTATAGGCTTTTCTATAGGACCTGAATCCTTACGCTACCACTTTATTTATGACCAGGTGATTAGCGCATCAATACAGTTTGTTGCTCGGGTGCAGTTTTATCTAGTTCAAATCTATCACCATCAGGCAACTCTCTCTCTACCCGTCGCAACTCTGGAGTACGATAGGCAAGTAATACTGCTCCCATATTCAAAATACCCATCAATACAAACAGTAAAGCCATGCCCCTGCCATCTCCTACTCCAATCACCTTTCCTGCACTACCTGCTAACATTCCATTTATACTCATCAAAGGCTTAAACATAAACGCTACTAAAGGTGCTGCACTCAAGTGAGTCGTTACTAACAAAGACTTTTCCAACATATTCTGCAAAGCAAAAACTCGCCCTTGTAAATCTTGAGGTACTTTCTGCTGCCAATATAGTATGATTAAAACTAACAATAATTGCTCTAGAAAATAAATAGCCAAAACCACCAACTACAGCTAATATTACAGCAGGTTTTAATCCTCCCAAACACAGACATAATCCTTTCGCGCATAAAAAGTGATATTTATTTAATGTAATTAAATAAAATTCTGAGGATATAGTTCCGAGAAAAACAACATTAATGTTATTTAATTAAGGAAGGAAGAATGAACATTTTAATTAAGGATTAATACTGATAATACAGAAACAGTGAGAATTTTTCTAGTTTCTGGCTCTTGACTCATGATTAATGACTGCTGAGTCATTCTTTCTAAGGCCGATGGATCTGTTCTTGCCAAATTTTTACTAGGTTAGCCACTGCATTATCCCAACTATATTCAGCAACAGATTCTTTAGCATTAATACCCATTTTTCCGCGGAAATCACTATCTTCAATTAATAACTTCAACTTTTCACAAAAATTTTCCAGATCTCCCGGTGTAAATAATAAACCATTCCAGCCATCTTGAATATTTTCTGTGACTCCTCCAGCTCTAGGAGCAACTACTGGAATACCTGCTGCAAAAGCTTCCAATACACTTAAACCTCTGGTTTCTTTTTCTGAAGCAGTGACATGAAAATCGCTATTTTTCAAAATATTAGGTATATGATCGGGAGATACTCGACCTAAAAGATATACATTTATTGTCAATTCAGCTAATCTTGTTGATATTTCATCACGCATCCCACCATCTCCAACAATTAGCACAGCAACATTTTCTGGATTGACTAATTGCTGAAGTCTGACAAAAGCATCTAAGGTAAATTTCCAACCCTTATCCTTAGTTAACCTGCCTAAAAAAATTATTTTTACTTTGTTATTTAAATCAGGAATTTGATAATTTGATTCCCAAAAATTAGCTGTGACTGTAGTTGACTGAAATTTTTCTAAATCAATACCATGGAAATTAAGATACATAGCATTTTTGACCCCCATGTTCACAATTTTTTTATAAGTTACACTGCTAGATACTAGAGTTAGATCATATTGATTATAAATTCGGACAAAACTCTTTTCAAAGATTAGCTTGAACATTAAGTTAATATCTTTTGGGAAAGGTAAGAAATCGTCAAAATAGTCTAAAAAATTAGTTCTGAAAGTGCAAACACAGGGAATTTTATGTTGTTGAGCAAGTGCAATGCCTGCCAGACGAAAAAAAGCAAAAAATAACCTTTCTGGTTCATCTACATGAATGATTTCTGGCTGAAATTTTTGTAACTCACGACGGACTATTTTATATGTGTTAAATCCTACATTTCTATCAAAATATAGGAATGGTGTACTAGGTAAGTTAACGATTTGAACTCCAGGGAAAAGATTACCTGTATAATCTTTCCAGTTGGGATATAGATGAGCAAGAGGACTATAGTCAGGACAAAATAATAAAACTTGATGCCCTAACTGACTCAGTTTTTGTACTCTGTAAAAACCACTCACAGTTACTCCATCTAATACAGGTAAAAATCCAGAAGTGATGATGGCAATTTTCATTTGAAAATAGTTGATCTAGACTGCTGCTATAGTCTAGACTACTGTAGGGGGAAAGTAGCTAGTAGATAAATTACTTTCCTGATATAAAACTATAAATTGCTTATAGGACAAGACTTTTTAGCTTTAATCTCTACTGAATACTGGGAAATATCAAAAACTGATAATTGATCCCGCAGGCGTTTTTCGTCTGAGAAATTTGCCCTATGCTTTAGTTGAGGAAACCCTGCTAGACTATTGTCATTCCTAGAAATCTCTCTAGCTGTGGCTAATTGCAGGGTAAGTCTTTCATATTATCAAGCGAAAAAATTTGAGCAGTATAAATATCTGACGATCATTCACTGCTTGACATAAGATGATAGTTCATCCCACAAACTTGGAAAATTAACTCGAAAAGAATCAGGTTGAGCTATTTCCACATCTTTGTATTCAAGCCCTGGAGCAACACTTTCTCTAAGTAAACCATATTCACCCTCCTCAAGTACTGCTGCTTTCCAACAACCTCCTGGTACTAATAATTGAGGAAGATGGCCTTGAGTAAAATCACAGCCAAGTTTAAATTTTGACAATTTTCCGCTGGGTTCAATAACTAAATAAATCGCAGGAAAACCGCCATGAAAATAATGAATAATATCCGATTTATTTTTGTGTAAGTAGTTAATTTGTCTGTCGTCAGTGAGCAGATAATAAATGGAAGTGAGCAAGTTTCTATCACCCCCTTTTCTATCAGTATTTATTGTGAGAACACAACGGTAAGTTTCTTTAAAATACCCTCCTTCGATATGTTCAACTAGAGATAGTTTTTCAATAATATCATGTTTTTTCATTTAGTAATTAAACCTCTGAAAATAGTTATACAGGAAGTGCCGTAGGGGTTTTAGTGACATCAGTTTTAACTATCTTTTGTCACTTTTGGAAAACTCCTGTGATTGATAAGTTCTAAAACTCTGGTAGAAAGGGCGATTCCGGGATGGAGCGCTGCGCGAATCGCTTAATTATTTGCTATTAAGAAATCAGAATTTTGCTCAAATCGCTTAAGTTATAGCACCACGCATTAAGCTTAGGACATAAAAAAATGAGACAGTGATAATCTGTCTAGAACCAGCTTTTTAAGAATTTCCTAAGGTATTTACGTAGTGCTATACCTTGGTATCTGACTTTGAATTATTCCCTTTTCTCAGAGTTGCAGACGATGCTCTAGAGCTTTTTCAATCTCGTTCATCGCAAATACTGGAATGCCATAATTGACAACTAAGCTAGCTGCAACATCATCTTGAGTTGACATAGGGTAACAAGCAATCAGAATTAGGTCGGCCCCACCATTTTTGAGGGCGATGACCAAGTGGGCTGTTTCTGTTGTCACGGAGTAGGAAGGGATTAAGCGAATCCCTGCTAAAGGCTTCTCTATAGCAAAGCGCTCTTGAATTTGCCTCATAACAAGCATTTCTTGCCCTGACCATTGAATCCTTTGCTTTCCTTTTGGCGCCAGAGCTGGATTTTTGATCTCAAAAGGAATCCCTGCTAAAGACTTTTGTTCTGGAATATTTTTCCGCTCTGAGCATTTAATCCCCTGCTTTCCTTTCGTTTTCAATTCATGCTTTTTCAGCTTAAATGCAGGTTTAATAATTGTAGTGTCTAATGGAGTTATATATTGTTCGTTTGCAGTTTAGATAGAGGTTATAGCATCCATTTTATGTATTACAT
>JAJEAQ010000695.1 GCA_022822685.1 Trichodesmium sp. jk18x7bins.61 | reverse complement strand
AGTCGTTCACACATACGAATAATTTCATTGGCATCCCAAGCCCGAGTGCCTACTACTGGAAAGCTTTTATTTTCCGTTTCGGGAACTGAAAGAGCGCGAATAGCAAATTTAGCAATATCTTGAGTATCCATGTATGCGATGGCTGCTCCTTGGCCAGGAACCCAAACTGCTTGGTTGTCTAAAATTGGCATTGCATACTGACCAATTAATCCCTATAAAAAGCCACAAGGGTTTAGTATTGTGTATTTTAAGCCCGATTCAGCAATAAAAAGTTCTGTGCAACGCTTAATTTCCAACAGAGGGACTTGAGGATATTTTTCTCCTTTCTAGATGCAGAAAAATATAAAACGTTTTACATCTTTAGCTACGAGAGCTTGAATCAGTGATACTTTTCCTTCCCAGTCTACCTGTTTAATACTTAGAGAGTCTGTTGGTCTGGAAGTTGCAGCACCAATAATCGCATCAATTCCTTCCCTGGCTGATACCACAGTTTTGGGCTTGCAGATATTTCCTCCTGTTAGTTCAGCTCCCCACTCTTTCAAAAAGGATGCTCTACTGTAGCTTCTGACTAAACAGCGTACTTCATAACCTTCGTCTAAACCACGACGTACTATTTGTCTGCCGAGAGTTCCAGTTGCCCCTAAGATTAATAGTTTCATCAAAAGCGTATTTTTTATATTAAAAGATTCCTTAATTACTGTATCAAATTTTAATTCATTTTATTTTACAAAACTTAACGTTTTGAGCTAAACTTCCTATCGCCTCTTGCCTTTCGGAGCTGTTTCACGAAGGAAGGTAGTGAATTTATTAGACAAATTCTAGAAATATATCTAAAAAATCTCCAGTTTATTGCCAGTTAGGAGAGGTCTTCATAAACACATAAACGGAAATTGCATCAAAGCAATTTCCGTTTAACAACAAAATACTACGGATGACTCTAATTTCAGGTGATCTAATGACTATATTTTAGCTTCTCCTAGAAAGTACTTTGCACCCTAGGGAAGCCAGTGAAATTATTCGCCTCCTTGTAGTTTCAGCAGTAGAAAGCCTCCTGCCAAACCAATCAAGATTACAGAAAAAGACAAAATAGCTGCATTAAAAATCTCACTACCCATTTTCTTAAAATACTCCTATACAGTACGAACTATCCCACCGTGTTAGAAAGGTGGCGTTTTTTCTACAGTACCCTGACGGTGAGATTTTAACAGAACTTTAGCAGAAGTCCTTATCTCAAAATATTTCTTTTCAGATGGGGATGAATACCAGTCAATGCTTACAATCTACAGTCATTATGTGCTACGATTTTATCATCAACGAAGAAAAGTGATAAATAGTTGAATCCTCCCCAAATAAATTGGAGATTATGGTTGCCATTCCTAATCGACCGTAACTAGCAATTTTCCAAAGACTAGCTAATACCAATTCTCAAAAAGAATGTCATAAATAATTTAGAGTCTATCATGTGAAATAATTGCCTGAAATGATTTTCAGTATTTGTCAAAAACTTGATTCGGCCTGTTCGAGGATAATTGTTTCACTTTGTCGCCTTAGCGCCATCTTTGGATGATGTCAAAATATTAATGAAAACATTAGTCAGCGAAAGAAAAAATACAACTCCTCATTTAGCAGTGACAATAGGAGATCCTAGTGGCATAGGGCCAGAAGTAATCCTGAAAGCTTTAACAGATCCTAACGTTACAGAAAATTGCCATCTGACAATAATTGGCAGTCATAGTGTTTTAGAACAGACCTATCAAAAATTATCTCAATTATTGAAAGAAACTCGCTCGCCACAAAAGCTTGTTAAATGGGAAGATTTAAAAATTTTAGATGTAGATTTTAACGGAAAACAAGAAGATATTTGTCCAGGGAATGGTAATGCCACAACTGGGGCAGCTAGTTTTTCTTTTATGGAAACAGCGATCGCCCAGACTTTAGCTGGAGAGTTTCAAGGCATTGTCACTGCTCCTATTTCTAAGACTTGCTGGCAGATTGCTGGCCATAAGTATGCTGGTCAAACTGAACTTCTGGCTGAAAAAGCTGGAGTTAAAAAGTTTGGGATGTTGTTTGTGGCGCGATCGCCTCACTCTGATTTTGTACTCCGTACCCTTTTAGTTACCACACATATACCATTATGTCAAGTGCAAGATACTTTGACATCGGAGTTACTGAGCTGGAAATTAGAATTGCTGATAGAAACTTTGCAAAAAGATTTTGGTATTTATCGTCCTAAAATTGTTGTTGCTGGTTTAAATCCTCATAGTGGAGAAAATGGACAATTAGGAACAGAGGAACAGGATCGGTTAATTCCTTGGTTGGATCAAGAACGCGATCGCCGACCAGAGATAGAATTAGCAGGGCCAGTGCCACCAGATACAATGTGGGTAAAACCAGGTCAAGCCTGGGTAGGTTTAGCAGCTCAAACTTATGATGCTTACATAGCACTGTATCACGATCAAGGTTTAATTCCAGTAAAACTCATGGCATTTGATTTGGCTGTTAATACTACGATTGGTTTACCATTTATTCGTACATCCCCTGACCATGGTACGGCATTTGATATTGCAGGTCAAGGTATTGCTAATTGTACAAGTATGAAA
>JAJEAQ010000192.1 GCA_022822685.1 Trichodesmium sp. jk18x7bins.61 | reverse complement strand
TCGATGAGGTAGTGCTGGTTTAGGGGTGTTCTTTCTCCTGGATGGTGGGGTTTTAACTTGCGTTTGATGAGCAGTTTTAGCTGTCTGTAGGCTTTAGTAGGGGTGAGTGGCGGTTTTTTCTCCGTCATCGGTTGGAGGCTTCTTTTTTTATTTGGTAGTTTCCGCGGTATGAATCCCACTATATCTTCAATTCTTGGTAGTCCTGCATAGTAATGGTTAGGAGTAAAACTTGGTATTCACCTAAATCTGAATTCCTCCAAATATCCTTGAGTTTTTTTGAGAATAGGTCGTAAAAAAACATCTCATCCCTAACCTGTACCATTACTATGCACCACCACCAAAATAGTTATAGTATGCGCTTGAATATTTTCACCAGATGTCTATTTGACACCTACAACTGTCACAAGAGTGAATTCAGGCGCTGATGAGTGGCTAGGAAATACAAAGTCGGCAATCGCTACCGCGTTGCGTTTTGATCGTATAGACATCAGGGGAAAGCACTGTCCCTGATACCTTCCCCTGATGGTTTTTAGTTAATCCAGATTCTAGAAAATCAGACTTAATTTATAGCTAAAATGCAGCCTTTTCTTGGGAGCAAATTCAACTCTAATTGATTAGCTTCAGCTTGCCAGGAAATTTCACAACTACCATAAACAATTTTACTTGGTTTAGATTTGAGCTTAGTTACTGCAATATTTACCTTTACTGCTTCTGTACCACTGTTAACAGCAACTATCACCTCCTCATCTGCCAAAATGCGGGCAAATACATAAACATTTCCTTCTGCAAATAAAACTTCGTAAGTGCCTGTGCGCAGAGCAGTGTATTGATGGCGGATAGAAATTAACTGTTTGTGATATTTAAGTGCTTGATGATCCCACTGTTCAGCAGGAGGAAAACTACGACGAGAATCAGGATCAACAGATCCTGGCAAACCAACTTCATCTCCATAGTAAATACTAGGAACACCAGGAAATGTTATCAATAATAGAGTGGCTATTTCAACACTGGCTTTATCGCCCTTGGCGATACTCAAAAGTCTAGCTGTATCGTGACTATCTAATAAGTTGAGTTGAGTGAGTTGAATTTCCCAAGGATAGAGTTGCAGTAACTCCTGCATTTTTTGAGCATATTCAACAGCAGAGAGGGCAGGATAAGTAATATAGTCATGGTCTTTAACTTGATCTATATCTACCCGATCGCCAGCCGTAAAAGCAATAGTAGGGCCAGTAAACAGATAATTCATCACCCCATCAAACTGAGTGCCATCTAACCATTGCACGCAATCACTCCAAACTTCTCCCACGATATATGCTTCTGGGTTAATCGCTTTGATGCGATCGCGAAATTCTTGCCAAAATCCAGGAGTCTTGACTTCAAAGGGCACATCCAACCGCCAACCATCAATGCCAAATTCTAGCCAATATTCGCCAATTTGCATGATGTATTCTTTAACTTCCAAGTTATCGTGATTGAATACAGGCAAAGCACGGTTACCTACCCATCCGACATAGTTAGCCGGTAAACTGCCATCGTAGGCTGATAGAGGCCATTCTTCAATGCGGAACCAATTTAACCAGGGGGAGTTTTGGCCATTCTCTAAAATATCATTGAAGAAATAAAAGCCCCGGCTAGCGTGGTTGAAGACACCATCAAGAACTATTTTAATATTGCGATCGTGAGCATTATCTATCAGTAACTTTAAAGCTTCATTGCCTCCTAAAATTGGATCGACTCGGTAATAGTCGTGGGTATGATAGCGATGATTACAAGTTGATTGAAAGATAGGGGTAAAGTATATAGCGGTGACACCAAGGTTTTTGATATAGTCAAGTTTTTCTATGACGCCCCAGAGGTTGCCCCCTTTATAACCTTGGAAAGTCGGAGATTGATTCCAAGCTTCTAAGGTGCTGGGATACCAACCTTTGTCTATTCCTTTCCTGGTTTGAGTCGGAGGATTACCTTTGGCAAAACGGTCTGGAAAGATTTGGTAAAATACAGCGTGTTTTACCCATTCTGGTGTTTTAACTTGCATAGTATAAACTTTTGAGTTAGACTATTTTCCCTACTTATAGCAGTTTTCATTTTAGAAGTTATCATGCTCGGATAATTATAGACTGTTTGTAAAGCAAATATTAATATAGCTAGAGTGCTTAATTATGGTTGGTTAAGGCGGACAACTAAAATTATGGTGAGTACGAGGAGATATTTCCACCTCACCCACCCTAGGCCAGAATTTAATCTGAGTTTTACAAACAATCTCTTAGTGATCAAAAAGGGCTTTGTTATATGAGCAGGCGATCGCCTCCTAATCGGCAGTTAACCAGATTGTTAACCTGGTATTATTAAGGATAATATATCACCTAGCTGAAAAACTGATGTTCAATAGGGATATATTTAGAGTTTGACTATGGTTGTATAGTTGTCTATTCTTGCTTGAGAAAGTTGTCTTTTCGCCACGGGTGGAGTCTCTTTTTCTTCTATTTCCGGTTGACTACAGTAAACCAGTGTGAAAGTGCTTCTTTAATTAAACCACATATGGGCTAGAATCTCGGTGTTAATTTCTTCTTGGCTGAGTTCCTCTGAGAGCAAACGCCAAGGCTGATCCTTCAAACCTGCTACAGCAACAATAGTTATTATTGCTCCCCCTACGATTAAACGTTGTAAATTTTTATTAGCAGCGTCAGATCTATTTGTGTTGTTTTCCTCAGCCATGTTTCACTAATAATATAAATTATTGAGTTAATTGAATTAGATTGAGTAGGTTAGAGTCGACGCCCGATATTATTCGGGGCGCCTCTCCTTCAGAACCGGACGTGAGACTTTCGCCTCATCCGGCTCCTGGTTAGTCTGAGTTCTCACTCTGCTCATGTGTTCATAGTGATGACAGTGGTTGTGGAGTGCC
>JAJEAQ010000075.1 GCA_022822685.1 Trichodesmium sp. jk18x7bins.61 | reverse complement strand
GAACATCATATCAATTATGAGACAAACATCGCTAAATCTGATCGCTATTAGTATTTTTATTATGACCATGTCTAGTTTACTGGGACCAATTTTCAATCTATCTCCACTCGTACCAGCGATCGCTACTTTCTCTGTGCTGATACTAGCTACTATAGGCAAAGTCAGGGAAGTATGATTCTTATAGATTTATTGGAAGGTGCATCCTCACAAAGACGTGATCGGATTATTCATCATGAAGCAGGGCATTTCTTAGTTGCTTACTTGTTAGAAATTCCTATCAGTAGATATGCTCTGAGTACTTGGGAAGCATTTAAGCAAGGTTACTCAGCTCAAGGCGGGGTTAGGTTTGATGACCAAAAACTAGCTGCACAATTACATAGAGGTGTGATTTCTGAACAACTTATAGAAAGATATTGTATTGTCTGGATGGCTGGCATTGCTGCAGAAGATATAGTTTACGGCAATGCTGAGGGTGGAGCAGAATATCGGACTAAAATTACACTGCTATTAACACAATTAAAACGTTCTACAGAATCGAAACTGAAACAAAGTTGGGCATCTTTGCAAGCTCGTAGTCTCATAGAAAATCATCAGTCTGCATATCAAGCGTTAGTAATGGCAATGACACAAAGAGTATCTGTTTTTGATTGTTATCAAGTCATTCAGCAGCATTTTTCTGGTCATTAGACTTATAGAAGTATCGAGAGAATCATACTAAATCCGGTTATGAAAGCGTAGCTCCTCCCGAATGAGGCCAAGGGAATTTTGTAAAATTCCCTTCTAACCCTTCAGCTCCCGCTGCCTTTATCAATTATCAATTCTCAATGATTATATAGTTGAAATGCTGAACAGTTTCAGGTTATTTAACTTGATTTGATATCACTAATATTTCTTGGGTTAAATCTTGTTGAACCCATTCCCATTCAATTTCAATTTGTGATAGAATATTAGTAACTTTTTCTAACTTAAAATCTGCTTCAGACTCAATCACACCACGAGCTATATATTCTAACTCTTGACAAAGTTCAGAAAATTTAATTGCTCCTATTAAAGCACTACTAGACTTCAGTATATGAGAAGAAATTTTTAATGCACGACAATCAGATTGTTTGATAGATTTTCTGATTGTACTCATGTGTTTATTACTATCAGCAAGATAGTCTTGTATCAATATTAGTAGGGTATCTGGCTCATCATCATAAAGATTGCGAAAATCTCCTAGAATTTTAGGGTTGAGCGCTGATTTTTTCTCATCTTCTGCTTCTAAGATATCGTCTAATAAATCTAAATCTACCGCCATCATATCTTCAGTAGATGGCGCATCTTCTAAATCAATTAAATCATCAATTCCTATGAATTTCTTTATACCTACTTTAGTATTGCTTGTTAGTGGAGTGGAAAGTCTGCTATCAACAGCAGACTCTAATTGAGCAATTGACTCTACCTTACCATTTGTCAATTCCTGCTTTTGAGTAATTGGTTTATGAGGAGGCTTACTTCTAACTAATGGTGACTCTCTAACTGATGCCTGACTATTGATTCTATTATCTGAATCAGTATGGGATTGTGATTTTTTTTGTCCTATTGGTTGGCATCTGTTTAAAGCTGCTAGTAATTGATCGCGCCGAATTGGTTTCGTCACGTAATCATCCATACCAGCATTGAGACAGTGTTCGCGATCGCCTTGCATAGCATTAGCTGTCATAGCAATAATCCAAGGGTGTCTTTCTCCAGGATACTGTTGATGGATGCGACGAGTTGCTTCTATGCCATCCATATTTGGCATCTGCACATCCATTAATACCACATCATAAGGTACTCGCTTGAGAGCATCTAAAACTTCTATACCATTTGCAGCTACATCTGCGCGATAACCCATTCTGTCTAGTAAGTGTATCGCTACTTTCTGGTTAACTACATTATCCTCTGCCAATAATATACGGAGATTTGCGCGATCGCCGCTTCTTTCGCTAAAATTTTGAAAATATTTCAGACCTAAACTAGGGCTATTGAGATTAATTATTCCACTTGTTGTAGTTCCAAATACTTGCAGTAAAACATTATAAAATTGAGATTGTTTGATTGGTTTATTCAAAAATCCAGCGAAATTAACTTTAGCATCTTGAAGTTCTCGGAAAATTTCTGCTTTGCCAACATAAGTAAACATTACTAATGGCAAAGATATCGGAGATTGATGATTTGATTTGGCATTTTGTCTAGCTTCCAACTGCCGAATTTTTCTTGCCAATGTCAACCCATCCATATCTGAAAGATTCATGGCAATAATCCCTAGGTCAAAATCTCTATTGTTTTGCAACCAGTTCAAAGCTTTTGCACCAGAATCAGCAATTATAGGTATCATTTCCCATGACTCAACCTGTTGTCTAATTACCTTTTGATTAATCGGATGACTCTCTACAATTAATAATTTATTGCCTTTAAATAAACTATCAATTCCTGCCTGTGAAGAAACTATAATTGCTTCTGCTTTAATAGTAAAATAAAAAGTTGAACCTCTACCATCTGCTTCAGGTTTGACAAAGTAAGCAGGTGGATTTCCTGCGATATTTACTAGAGATTTAGTAGTATCCAAATTGTAGAATCTTATTAATTTTTCTCGACTATCTACTCTACCATTACTATTAATTTTTAACTGTCTATTTTGGTGATTCTTATCTAGTAAGTCACCTCTTTCTACCTGAGATACTACCCACATTTTACCACCCATCAATTCACTCAAACGTTGACTAATTGCCAACCCCAAACCTGTACCACCATATTGTCTAGTTGTAGAAGCATCCACTTGAGAAAAAGCTTTAAATAAGCGATCCATGCGGTCTGGAGGAATACCAATACCTGTATCCTTAACAGCAAACTGTATTTCATAGCTACCTGCTATTTTTCCGGCAGCTTCCACATTATTTACTTCCTCATAATTTATCCCTTCTAATTGACTATATTCTTGATGATTTTCGTTAATTTTTCTAGCACTTATAGATACAACTACTTCTCCTTTTTCTGTGAATTTAACAGCATTTCCTAGTAAATTTACTAATACTTGACGCAGTCTTGTCACATCTCCAACAACCATTGATGGTACAGAATTATCAATTAAACAAGCTAGCTCTAAACCCTTATGAGCTGCTCTTGGTGCTAATAACTCTAGTGTCTCTTCCACACAACTTCTAACATCAAAAGGACTGTGTTCTAATTCTAGTTTGCCAGATTCTATCTTTGTAAAATCAAGAATATCATTAATAATAGTTAGCAGTGCATCCCCACTGGTACGAATAGTCTCAACAAAATCTCGTTGTTCTGGAGTTAAATCCATATCTAATAACAAACTTGTCATACCAATAACACCATTCATTGGGGTGCGAATTTCGTGACTCATCATTGCCAAGAATTCGCTTTTAGCACGGTTAGCAATTTCAGCAGCGTGTCGGGCTTGTTCTAAAGCTTTATTTTTAGCTTCTAATTGTTGTTTATGAGTAACTTCCGACTCCAATATTTGTGCCTGAGCTAATGTTAATCCTACCTGAGCTGCCACATCTTCTAATAAATCTACTTCATCTTGCGTCCACTGACGCATATAATCACATTGATGTAAATTAATAATACCATTTGGCTTTCCTTTATAGGAAGTACGAACTGCCAACATAGACCTAACTTTTAGTCTCCGATACATTGGTGCAGATGATTTTAATAGAGGATCTGAAAATATATCTGAAGAAGTAAGGGCTTTGTCTTCTGATAATAATTGTTCTGTGTGAGAGTTGTAAGTAACTGCAATATCCAAATCTAACGTTGATTCATAGCCAGTTTCCAAATATTCGGCTACACAAGGTAGGTGAGTATAGGGGCTAGAAACGTAGCTATGAATGGAACAACGATTCACTCCAAATACTCGTCCAATCTGAGTGGCAGTAGTCTGAAAAATCTCCTTAGTATCTAATTTAGAACGAATTTCCTGAGTAATTTGTTTGAGCAGTAAAACGTGCTGATATTTTCTTTGTAAAGCTTCTGTAGCTTCTTGTCGCAACAATTCACCACCGATATAGACTGCCATTAATTTTAAAACTTCTATATCTGTAGAATCCAGTTTATTTTTGACCAAACGACTGGTAAAACTGAGGGTGCCATACACTCTTCCAGAAACAAAAATTTTCGTGCCAATATAAGATTCAATACGACGCACAGTATAGGCTGGATGATGTCGCCACTGAGAATCTTTGGCTGATTCAATTACTAGTGGTTCATTACATCGTAATACTTCTCTGTCAAATGTTTGTTCGAGAGCGAAAGCATCTCCTTTGGCTATTCCAAATAGAAAGTCTTCTGGTAGGTGAACATTAATAACCTCATAACGTTCTCCTAAAACTTTTCCTAACAGCCCTATATCCATGCCAAATCTACGACATCCCATCGCTAACAGTGCGACTATTCTGCCTTCAAAGGAACTATCGGCGCTAGTGGTGACTTCATATAGCTCCCTAATTGCTTTTTCACTTGCTTGTAAATTTTCTTGGGCTGTAATCCTCACAGAAATATCACTGAGAGTGCTTACCATACCAGTAATTTGGCCATCTCTATCAACTACCAATGTATTATTCATTTCCATTGGAGAGTAGTTCCTGTTGTTAGTTAACAACTTTAATTGATCAGAACCTGTAACTAATCTTGTATTGGTAACAACTAAGTCTGAATTGTCTTGGATATTTTCTCCAAAATAATTTAACTTATTTCTATCTTCTGGATGAATGTAGTCTAAAAAATTTCGACCGATGCTATCTTCAGGAGCAAAACCTGTAACTTTTTCCCATGTATCATTTAAAAATATTAAGTTGCCTTGAGAATCAGTTTGAAAAACTATTTCTGGAAGATTGTTAATTATTTTGCTGTACTCTTCTACTTGAGAGTGCAGTTTAATTTCTCTTTCTTTAGCTTGAGTAATATCTACAAAACTTCCGATCATTCTCACTGGTGTTGCCGATTCCCATAAGGCTTGGCCTCGATCTAAAACCCAGATGAAATGATCATTTTTAGATTTGATCCGATATTCTATTCGATAATAGGAACTTTTAGCAGCTAAATGTTCTTTAATAGCAGCACTAACTTTATTTATATCTTCTGGATGAATTCGACTTAACCATTCATCGATAGTATGGGAAATTTCATTATCTGTGTAATCTAATATTTTTTTCCACCGAGATGAGTAGAATATTTCGTTGGTTTTGATGTTCCAATCCCAAATTCCATCTTTATTTCCTGCAATTGCTAGAGCTGCTCTTTCTTGTTTTTTGAGATTATTTTCTTCTAATTTTTTCTGTTTAATAACAGATTCTTTGAGTTTTTCATCTGCTTTCATAATTTGAATTGATGTTTGTTTTATATAATTATGAAAGCGAATTAACGATTGGTATAATGATTTTGGTAGGAGTATTTGTTGAATGATTGTTGCAGGAGTAATAAAATAACTTGTATTATCTGTAGCTCCCTGGACAATGATCGGCATTAGGTAATAACTTTTTTCCATTAAACCTACAGCTACTTCCAGATTTGTTTGGGATATTACTATAACTGGTAAGGTGTTACAAACTGTCTCTGCTTTAGTTTTATTAAAGTCTATTTTTAATGCTTGTAGTTGTACGATATCTCTACTACTAATTGTGCCGAGTATTTTTGATTTTTGAGGATGTGAGTTTTTTTGTTTTAAATTACTATCACTCTGATTTTTAAATTTTTCTTTGGCTTCGGTAATTAAAACATAACTGACATGCTCAGTAAACATTAGTTGGGCAATTTGCCTAATTGATAAAGATGATGAAGCTTGAATAATTTTAGATCCTGGGATTTGTTCTAACTGATTTATTTGGATTAATTTACCTGGTAAGTTTAAATATGAGTCGAAGTTGATTTGAGTAGCTACTAAGGATGAATCATTCTGATTATTTTTTGTATTATTATGAGATACTAAATCTTTATTGACAGCGCTTTTTGTTTGTTTCTGGGATGCTCTATTAGCAGTATTTTCAGTGATCAATGCTTTCCCTTGTTTGGTGGCTATTTGGTTGAGACTTTTACGATTTATTTGTGGCTCATAGGAGATGAAACTGCGGGTAGTCAGTAGGCCAATAAGTTTTTCTGAGTCATCAACGATTGGTAAATGCTTGATTTGGTGTTTTTCCAGTAGGGCGAAGAAAGCAAAAATATCTGGAATTTCTGATAGATGGGCTGTTATGATAGATCTAATCATAATCTGAGCAATCGGAAATCCATTTAGAATAGCGCCGATAGAGGCTAATTGCACTAAGTCTCCCTCAGTAAATATACCAATGACTGACCAGGGATCTTGAGAGTGGAAATCATCACCTAAGTCAGAGAATTCCACAGCGCGATCGCTAGGCTCCCCTCTTGTTATACCAGTAGCAGGAGAAGATGTTTCTACAATTAAAGTACAACTTGTACCTGTACTACTCATTGCAACAATTACATCTTCTACAGGAGTTTCTGGTGTAGCTACAAGAGGATGATAATCAATGGCCTGACTAATAGGGGGAATAAACATTTTGAATTACTGTGAATGGTATTTGATAAAAGTTGTAAATGTGGGATTCATTCCCGACTAATGCCACTTTGGAGCTTTGTTTTTGTGGGACTAATATACCTATTTGGTCATACCTACCCCTACTTCCAGAATATTTCTTATTCCTAACTCATACTGATTCCCGCATCTGGCAGCTAACTACTATTTTAATCAAGGATTTTCCATTTAATTCACAACTTACAAACTCAAAAGTAATATCCCGGAGATTGATCTAGGGGTTGAAAACCTAGCTTATATAGTTGGTACCGAATCATTAAATATTCTTTTGGACAAGTTGTAAATTCTAGTGCTTAAATATGCTGACACTCTATCTTATAAGTTAGATTAATTGTGTAAAGATTAAAGCTGAAAAAATGTGCAGAAATATTAATACTAAGTTATAATATTATTATATCATTTAGTTATAATTATGTCAAGATATATTTCCATAGTATATTAGAATTTCGATAGCTCTAAGGAACTAAGAGAAAGTAAATATACAAGGATTAAGTAAGCAATCAATTTAGAAACTACAGGAGCAAATATACTGTGACTTTTGAAGAGCTGATTCAGAAGGGAGGTCCTGCTATGTGGCCTCTGTTAGTGTTATCAATTCTGTCCTTGAGTACCATCGTAGATCGCCTCTGGTTCTGGACAAATCTATTAATTAAGGAAAAACAAACGGTTAATAGGGTATTAGAGGCAGCACGCCGTGACTGGAGTATAGCAACGGAAATGGCTAGACGGACTCTGAAGCAACCTATTGGTCGCTTTCTCTATGCACCTCTACGATTACAAAACCCGGAGCCAGAAGTGTTCAAATTAGCTCTGGAAGCTGCTGCTGATGATGAATTGGCTTCGATGCGGAAGGGAGATAAGTTACTGGAAGGAGTAATTGCTTTAGCTCCCATGTTAGGTTTACTAGGTACTGTTTTGGGTCTAATTGGCTCCCTAGGTTCGATTCGCCTGGGTGATTTGGGCACCTCTTCTACAGCAGGAGTAACAGTAGGTATTGGTGAAGCTTTAATTAGTACAGCTACTGGTTTAGTAGTAGCTATTTTTAGCCTGGTATTTTATCGATTATTTCAAAGTTTATTGTTTAATCAAATCAAAGTTTTTCGTAAATCTGGAAATGAGTTAGAATTACTTTACCGACAATACTGGCAACGATTATCTTTAGATAAGTATAATTCACAAGATAATAATGCATATTTATCAAAGACAGGGTTGCAGAATTCTATCAATATTTCAGAACCTTTAGAAAAAGATGGAAATTGTCAAGAGGCGGCAACAGATAATAATGATGTTGAAAAACCTCGTGATGAGCCAAATAATAACTAGAGCTACCCTCAGAAGTAAGTCGAAGTTTTAATGAATTTTAATTTCAGTTTTGCCAGCAGTATACAGAGTAAAAAAATCTCAATAATTCAGGAATACTTACATCTTATGCCCAGACTTTTATCCTGACTTTCTTGTTCCCTTATTATGGAATTCCATGGAGTTAATTGCTCAGTCTATTATTGATTATTGATAGGATTTATAATGTC
>JAJEAQ010000344.1 GCA_022822685.1 Trichodesmium sp. jk18x7bins.61 | reverse complement strand
AAAACTGTCAATACTAGCCCCTCCAGCCATAGTATCCTCTCCCAGGCCGCTATTGAGGCGATCGCGCCCTTGACCACCATTCAATGCATCATCACCACCACCACCAAAGAGATGGTCAAAACCCGGACGACCTTCGAGGGTATCATTTCCCTATCTGCAAAACAGATTGTCAGAACCATTGCTACCAATCACTAGGTCAGAGCCATCAGCACCAACTAAGGTGTCTTCCCCTACTAAACCTGTAATTGTGTTGTCTTAAACACCAGTACCAACTAAAGCTTCACTATTAGGAGTACTGATTAATTCAGCCATGATAATTCTCCTTACACCTTTAGTTTGACATCATTGCTATTTCCAATTTTGCAAAATCAAAATTGCCCTTGTTCCTACTTATAAAAAATTGGAAATAGATTTTATCTCCAGAAACTTAATACTTTAATCTTTAGCTAAGTAATAATACATAAAATAAATCCCAAAATGATAGGTATGTACTATTAATCTTGACTTGAGACCGTTTTTACTCATTTAATTGTGAGCTGTATTGATTATAAATATATTTTCAAAATCAAGAGTTAAATTTTGGATAACATTAGATTAAATTTTGGTGATCAAGGAAAAAAATAATTTTCCTGAGTAGATAGCATTTCTATAATTGGCTACTACTTGGATGAACCTGTGAACCTGGGAGCATGAGATCAAGATAAGTTTGGGGCGTTATAATTATTGCTGATCTCCATTTCGCCTACCATAAAAATACTATACAGGACTTACACAAAAATACTATATATAGTACTTTACAACATTTTAACAACACTATATATAGAGTTTACTATCCAAAAATGTGTAAGTCCTGCTATAAATAGTTGACTTCAATTTTCCTCATTCTCAGAAAAAATAGTCTCAAAATCTCGATACCCACTCAGTAACCGTTCGACTTGAATGCCGTTTTTCAGAGGACGGTAAAAAATCACATATTTATCCACAGGAAAACTCCACAAGTTAGGAGCTAACTATTCACGAGAACGCCCCATTTCTGGCAGATTTGCCAAACAAGTCAGGAACCCCTAGCGCCCGCCTCCGCCTGCCGTAAGGCCAAGCTGACGGGTTTCCTTCCAGACCGATTTTTTTTAGATCAGCATAACCTCATAATTTAAGTTTCAAACTATGAATCTATGAATAGGAATTTGTGTACCTCCCCTCCTCCTAACGCCAAACTCCTAATTCCACAAAAAACTGACTACTTTCCAAGGGGAAATTTGACAACTTTTACTCTCCAGGGAGTCAGCAATACCTCGCTCCAATAAATCAACAGTTTCCCTAATCTTCAAACCAGCATCACTTTTCAATTCCAACTCAGCCAGCTTTCCTAAACATTCATAACACCGTAACACCCAATCTTGATTATCCTCTGACCGTTTGAATGCCATTAAGATTAAATTTTCAACTTCCCAACCTAAAAAACGATAAACCTGTGGCAATTTTTCACTAGATTTTTCCTGACTAATCAACGGCGGCATTACCTGCACAAATAAAGGCATATTTAATTCATAACCTCGTTGCACAGTACCAGCATTTTCCCAACTCCCGACATGAGGATAAATAGCATAAGTAAATTCGTGAATTCCCACATCAGCTTCTTTCTTAGGCCAAGTCGCACCTCTTAATAAGGTTAAACGGATTTCATCTGGCTTGGCATCATATCCATATTTACAATCATTCAACAAACTTACACCATAATTATCCTGACTTATATCTGCCCAACGTAAAGCAGGAACTTCCCATTTTGCTTTTTCTCTTCCTGTTTGAGGTTTGGTAGTTCTCTGAATTACTCCACAAAGAATTTCATAACTCACAAAATCTGCCTCTACATTGATTGGAAAAGCTGCCTTCACTAAAGTATGACGTTCCTGCCAATTCACCAGACTTTTTATTTTTAACTGTGGGGAACCTTTTTCGAGAAGGTAATCCTGACAAAACTCAGACTTTCCTATTTTTCTCCTCACCCGCAAACATTTTTTTAACTCTCCTTGTTCTACCCACTGAATATCTATTAATTGTGCTGGTGATCAAGGATGTTTTTGATAATTTGGATCGATATTCCAAGCATCCCAATATTGACCTTGATCCTGAAAAGCTTGCAGTTGATTTCCTCTCGGTTCTCGGAGAATTTCTTGCTGATTAATCTTATCTACAATACTCTCTATAACTCCTGTTGTTGCTTCTATCTTGACCCGTAATAAATCATTCTCTAAAACCCATTTTTCTCTATCTAAACTAATAGTATTGACAGCCTCAATTTTTTTGATACTCTACTTGTAAAATGAGGAATAGGTGTTCTCATATATGGTCTTTGGACCAAATCATAAAATTCAGAACATAACCAAAACACACGATAACCAACTCCAGGGACTTCAGAAGCTACAAACAGTAAATTGCGATCGCATATCTGAGACCTAAGTAAGTTTCCGGCATTGTCATAAACTTGCCAATGGGCAGGATGATTTTGATGATTTTTCATTTCCAAGCTCTCTCGGATCTCCCTACTTTCTACTCCGCTACAATCTTTTTTCTGGGAAGGCGCTGGCAAGGCAACTGAAACTAATTCTGAGCGTTGCCAATTGAGAGGATTAAACACAATCACTGGATAGAGCATCCCATCCTGAGCAGTATTTAATGGAGCAGGAGGAGAAAAATCAATAAGAGAAGCGATCGCCTCTATCGCCTCGGCCAAAATTTCGGCTCCCACTCGTTGAGCCTCCTGCCAATCCCGATTAGCATCTACGTAAACTTCAGGAATAGCTGAACCCGGTAAAATATCGTGAAACTGATTCAACAAAACCCGTTTCCAAGCAACTTCCAAATCAGTTTTTCGATAAATTGCTCCAGTCAGAATCGAAGCCAAAGCAGCAAATAACTCCGCTTGATACAACAAATCTTCGCAACGGCGGTTCCATCTTTTTTGATCTGCATGAGTCGTATAACAACCGCGATGAAATTCTAGATAGAGTTCATCCTGCAAAATCGGATAACTATCTGAAATTTCTCCAGCCACCTCAGTCAAAAAATTTTCAGCCGTCGTCAACTCCAACAGTGGAAAAAACCAGTATCCTGCCATCTTCTATATATCTCCAACATATCACGAGTCGGTCCGCCGCCATTGTCTCCCACTCCAGGCAACCACAAAACATTTTTCAAACCAGTTTCTACTTGCCACTCACAAGCATACTTTGCCATTTTCACAGGTTCAATACTTTCTCCTATCAGCGGTAACATCACACTTAATATTCGACTTTGATCCGGAACTTCCCACCAAAAAACCTCAAAAGGAAACTCTGTCGAATCATTCCAACGTAACTTTTGAGTCACAAAATATTTAATACCTCCGCCTTGAAGAAATTGAGGTAGTTGCCAACAGAAACCAAAACTATCAGGCAACCAGGCTACAGTCGAAAGTCTACCAAATTTTTCCCATACATAACGTTGACCATACAAAACTTGTCTAACAATTGATTCTCCCCCAACTATATTAAATTCTGGTTCTACCCATAAACCAGCAGCAACTTCCCATTTGCCGAACTCTACCTGTTGTTTAATTTGATGAAATAAATCTGGTCGATTTTGTTCTATCCATTCATATAGTGCAGGAGTGGAATGACAGAAAATTAGCTCAGGAAAATCTTGTTGTAAATTCAATACAGATGAAAAAGTGCGTTGCGCTGCCTGCCAGGTTTCTTTGATATCCCATAACCAAGCCAAATCTAGATGAGCATGACCTAATAATTTTAATTTCAAACTATTAATATAGTTGGCAGAAACTTTTTCTATTTCTGTGTGAACTTTAGCCAGCGATCGCTCAATCTTTTCCCTCTCTCCTACCACCTGCCAATCAATTAGCATGACTGCATTTTTCATCTTTTCTATACTTAAGTTACTTTCAACTTCAGCCTTGGCCAAATATTCAACTAAAATTTATAACTGCTCCGCCACAAAACCAGGGTCTAGATGATAGTTATCTGACCTTTCATATACACACCAAGACCTTACCAACGCCCCTCGATCATGTGCCGGACTGACTAACTTAATCCCAATTATAAAAGTCTCGCCAACTATTACCTTTGGACTCAGCAAAATTCGACTTGAACAGTCAAACAAATCTCCTGTTTGTACTAATTGACCATTCACATAAATTTCTGCAGATTCAGCCCACCAAGTCAAACCCAATCGCAGAGATAAGTCAGTCAAAATATAGCCGTTTAAATGTCGAGGAATTACCAATTTTGGCCCTAACCATAAAACCTGTCTCCCTTGTTACCAAGCAATATGTTTACTCTCGTTTGTTGTAGCTAACTGCCAACTATCTATATTTGTAATTGCAGCTATAGTTATATCCTCTTGCGAATATCGCCATTGGCTTTGAATATCTACTTGAGTGAATTTCCTTAGTCTAGCAATTGTTGTTGAAATTTCTGGAGTTGAAAATGGCATGAATTTCTAATTACTTATTACTTGTTACTGTACCTAATAAACCTGAAATACGTTGTATAGCTGGATGGAGTAACATATTTGTAACATAGGACTTACGCAACATAAAGTATTTTTGCTCAGTTGAAGTACAGAATGTGGATTTGAAGCATTTACAACTTCGTTAGTCCTGTTAATCGTTCATCACTCTGCAACGCTCCGTGATGATCTGAACAGGACTAACCCATCTAAATTATAGAAACTTTTGCCATTCAGTTATATGATATTTGATTAGTATAAATACTCTGAAGCATGATATCTTTGCCCTTTAAACACTGAAAAATCAAATAGACATTTTCAAAAACAAAATTTTAGCTTCGATTTGACAAGCGTTTCAACCTTATTTCTGGAGAGGTCTAATGAGTTTGGTCAGAATAATCTGAATTATTGATTGATGAAAATATCAGGTATTCTGGACATAATTGACATTTTTAATTTACTAAAACCCCTTGTATAAAATTCCTTAAGTGAAGCAATATAGAAATGTGATGAAAACCGCTATAAACTGTTTTCATGAATATTGGCCCAAAATTATCAGTACTCTGACTCCCTAAATTTTAGGCATACTTACTGCTATTTTTGTAGTCTACCTTTGTGAAAACCGCTATAATTCCAACCTTACCCATCAAATCAACTTTACTCTATCAGAACATCATTATGCGTCAAGAATCAGACTCCCTCGGAACTCTTCTCTTACCTGATGATGCGTACTACGGTATTCAAACATTAAGAGCAGTAGAAAATTTCACAGTGAGTAATAGTACGATCGCTGATTTTCCATTGCTTGTCAAATCACTGGCAATGATAAAAAAAGCAACTGCACTCACCAATATGAAGATTGATGTACTCAGACCAGTAGTCGCGAATGCTATTTGTCAGGCAGCTGATGAGATTATTGAGGGGAAATTTGAAAAGTCTCAGTTTCCAGTCAATGTTTTCAACGCTGGGGGCGGTGTATCGCCACACATGAACATCAATGAAGTACTTGCCAATCGAGCTAACGAAATTATTACTGGCCAGAAGGGGTATGAGATTGTCCACCCTAATAATCATGTCAATGCAGGACAATCTACCTGTGATGTGTTGCACTCAGCTATGACCTTGGCACTCTACTTTGATCTAAACGAGTTGATTGAGAGCTTAAAGTTTCTTGAGAGTGTTTTAGCTGAGAAAATAGTAGAGTATCAAGATACTGTTAAGCTATCAAGAACCTGTCTTCAAGATGCTGTACCTGTCACTTTTGGGCAGTCGTTCAGTGCTTATTTAAGCGGGGTTCAGCGTGCTAAGACTCGTTTAGAAAAAGTGAAACAAGAATGTTTAGAACTACCAATGGGTGCTACAGCTGTTGGAACAGGTCTAAGTTCCAGTGCTGGCTATATTGACTGGATTTATCACTACCTCAAGGAAGTAACCGGTTTACCAATTCGTAGACATCCTAATTTTTTTGATGCTCTCCAGAATGGTGATATCTATCAGCTCTTATCAACTACTTTTAAAGCCTTGGCTACTGGTCTTTCTAAAATGTATCGGGACTTGCGTCTTTTGTCTAGCAGCCCTCGTACTGGCATGAAAGAAATTATTTTACCTGCAGTGCAACCGGGTTCCTCCTTCATGCCCGGTATGATTTGCCCAACTATGCCGGAGTTGATCAATCAGATTGCCTATCAAGTTTGTGGTAACGATGTCACAATTGCGATGGCCGTTGAAGGAGCAGAGCTTGAGTTAAATGCCTGGGAATCTTTGATTTTCAAGAATTTGTTTGAATCATGCCAATTGTTGAAGCAAGGTATTCCACTCTTCACTGAGAAATGTGTTAAGGGTATTGTTGTTCGTACAGAGGAGTGTCGAGACCAAGCTGAGAACGCCTTAGCTATCTCTGTAGTTATTAGTTCTATTTATGGCTATAAAGTGGGCTCAAAAGTTGCTAAACACGCCTTTAGCACTGGTAAGACAATCAAAGAAAGCGTTATTGAACTTAATATCATGTCTGAGGATTTAGCAAATGAATTACTAGATCCACTTAAGTTGACGGTTCCGACTCAGAGTTGCGAAATTCCTCAACGTGTTGCAGCAGCATATAAAGAAGCGACTAAAGCTAAGATTGCCTGTATCGATCTTAACACACGTCAAAAGATTTTCGAGGTTATTACAGCAGTTGTTTTAGCGGACTCTGTTATTGCAAAGGAGGAAGAACTGATTGTGTATATTGCCTCCGAGGCATTACAACTCACAATATCTAAAGACGAAATTGCACAAATGCTCAAAACTCCTGTCCAACCTTTATCTGATTTGGGAAAGCTAAATCCTGCCGATAGTAAGTTAATTTACTCCTGTGCGATTTGGGTTGCTTTAAGTGATGGTTCCTTTGATGAGTCTGAACATCAGCTCATCGATAAGTTGCAGGTTGCTATTGGCCTTGAGGAAAAACAAGCTCATGATATCTACAACAAAATTGTTGCTATTCAAAAAGAAAACTCTTTGTATGTCCCCAAATCAGAAGAGTTACCCTGGTGGGATCAATTCGAGCAGATTTTAGTTAATGCGCTGGAACTCTAAGCCCTTTATTTCCTATAAATGTGTTCCTAAACACAAATTTTCAAGCTAGGGCTTTCTTGGCTATCAATGTATTCCTGAACACAAATTTAAATGGTTAATTATGACTATAAACACCAAAGAAAATGATCCGAAAACCTTTCTCAATCAGTTAGTACTAGAGCAATATAATTCCAAACAAGGGCAGGAATTCTATAGAAAAGTGATGGGAGATGATGGTCATAATATTCATTATGGTCTTTATAATAACATTAATGATTCTATACATGAGGCTGCTCAAAAAATAATCTATCACATGAGCCAACTTGCTCAGGAAAAAGGTATCAACCTCAAAGGTGCAAAAGTTCTTGATCTTGGATCAGGTAATGGTGGGGCTGCCCATTATTTGTCGAAAACATTTGATTGTTTTGTAACCTGTGTCAACCTCTGCCCTGAACAAAATCAAGTTAATTTACAACGGGCAGAAGAATTAGGTGTTAGTGACAAAATTAATGTAGTAGAGTGTGACTTTGAAACATTGCCTGAATCATGGCAAGAATCTTTTGATTTAGTGTGGAGCGAAGAGGCATTTTGTCATGCTAAAAATAGGCAGAATTTATTTACTCAAATAGCAAGAATACTGAAAGAGGGTGGTGTACTTGTATTCAGCGATATCATGTGTGGAGAGGGGGAGCTTTCCAAAGAAAGTAAGTTGAGTAGTTTTAGTGATAGAAATGCGATTCTGGATTTGGCTAAACCAAGTGATTATTTAAAGTATAGTCAAGCCAGTTGTTTGAAAAATATTACTTATCAAGATTTCAGCCACCACCTTTCCATCAATTTTACTAAAATGATCCAGCAAATAGATGCTAATTATGGAGAAATGTTGGAAAAAGGTGTTTCTGCTGATTATCTCCATCAGTTTCGCAAGTCATTATCAGATCGACTTGTAGCTACTGATTCTGGTTGCTTTTGTTGGGGGTGTTTGGCCATGAATAAAGGCTATAAAGAGATTGCTTACCCCCTACACGCCATGATTTTAGGAAAATCAATTATTGAGCTAACCCCACAAAAAATGACAGAGTTATCTTTAGCTCACTTAGGTAAACTGGTTAAATCTGATTCTGAGTATTCTGAGGTGCAAAACGACCAAAGTAATTTAGGGAGTAACTCCATTTTAGGAACAAATGAGGAGAAATCAGGGCTCTCCACTGATGTTATGAGCATTTGTTGGGAAGGGGGAATTGTGTCTGCAAGCAACATGGCGCTTAATTGTGTTTACCAGAATGTAGCTTTTGGCGATCGCCACAACAGTATCTATATAGAATGGTTTAATTACCACTCGAAAAGTCCACAAAAATTTTCAGCAACTGGTAAGAAATTATTATATGTATTAGCACCCGCCGGAGAGCATCTGGAGCCTCATGATTTCGTAGCACTGATTAGTGATGGGCAGCAAGATGTGATTATCAATCCTGGTGTTTGGCATACAGTACCTATTCCTTTAGATAATGAGGCAGAGGTCTTAAGTCCTACTCAACTGGCTGATGATATTACAGTCAACAATTATCTAGCCTCAGAAAAAAACTCTTGGTTAAAAATCATTTTGGCTTGAGGGAAAAAATTATGAAAGAGATATTTATTACTGCTGAAATTCCTGAAAAATCTTTAAGGATGCTTGAGGAAAAATATCGAGTTGATGTATTTTATGATCAAAGGCCAATGACCAAAGAGGAAGTTTACTTGGCTTTAATGAATAAAAGGTACGATTGTTTAATCTGTACTTATCTTGATCAGATAACTGAACCCCTCCTTGAGGCGGCAGGAAAACAGCTATCAATTGTAGCAACACTCAGCACAGGTACTGATCATATAGACAAACTGAGCTGTCAGCAAAAAGGAATACGAGTATTAAATGTCGATGGTGTAACAACTGATGCTATTGCTGATTATGTGTTTTGCCTCACATTATTAGGTCTTCGTCGGTTGGATAAGTACTTAACTACTCCTAATGGTTTTCAGCAGCAGTGGTATTACATGGGAAATTTAGAAGGAAGTACCTTATCGGAATTGACCGTCGGTATATTTGGTATGGGAAAAATAGGAATGGAAGTATGTCGGAGGATATCTGCTTGCAAAGGAAGAGTATATTACTGCTCTCGTAGTAGAAAGTTAGTTATCGAAAGAGAAACCTCAGCAGTTTTTTGCAACTTCGACGACTTACTTTCTCAATCTGATATCCTGATTGTCTGCTGCGATTTGAATCCGTCAACGATGAATATATTTAATAGGAATAGTTTCAAAAAAATGAAGGATGGCGCAATTTTTATTAATGTATCCCGTGGTGGAGTCTGTAATCATTACGATTTGAACTCTGCGTTGTTAGCAAATAAGTTGGGATTTAGCTTATTAGATACTACAGAGCCTGAGCCATTGCCTGAGGAGCATCCATTACGTGAGAATAAAAATTGCCTGATTTTTCCTCATATTGCAACTAATACATTAGATGGTCGGGAGAGTATTTGTCATAGTCTGATAGAGCAGATTGATAGAATCTGGTGTATTACTCCAGCACTTTCTGCGTCTGGTTCTGTTGTAAAAAAGGAGGAGTGGTGTACAATTAACTGAACAATAGTTTCATCGCTCCTGATTCTAACTATCCGAGCAACTACAACCAACCATTAAAATGGCGCTGAAATTATACAAATTCAGCTCACTCAGTCAAACCCAATCGAAAAGAGCAGTCAGTCAAAATATAGCCGTTTAAATTTGGAGGAATTACCAATTTGGGCCAGAAACATTAAACCTGTCTTCCTGAGCCAAAAGTCAAAATAAAGGAAGGAATCAGGCAAGAGGCAAGAGGCAAGGGGTAAGGGGTAAGAGTAAACCCCAAGAATAAATTAGGGGAATTTTCTCAGGAATTAATTTGTTTTTCCACCTGAATGAATTCAGGAACTTCTACCATTGAGCTAAGTAAAAAGCTTTAACTTTTACTTTTAAGTCTTTCTTTTTGCCTTTTACCTTTTGCCTTACCGAAAGGCTGGTGAAGAGTTGATCATCTGAGGCTAAGACTCGCCCATGGGAGCAATATCCTCCCACTACCCAAAAATTGAATCTGGGCTGGCCACTAGCTTCTGCCTTCCGAATTTTGACTTTTTCCTGATTTTAACAAACTTATCTAATATCTAAAAAAAATGAATTCAGGTCCTTATAGAAGTAAAGTATTAAATTTTATTTCTAATAAATATCGCCAAATATTAGATAGAAGCGATCGCGCTTTCTCCCATTTAAAATTTGTAGCAACTAACACAGTTCAGTTGTTACTTTATCCCATATATGTCTTGATTCAGACATCTCGTCTAACAGTTAAACAAATACAAAATAAAGTAGCTAAAAAAG
Organism: Trichodesmium sp. jk18x7bins.61; assembly: GCA_022822685.1. Taxonomy (GTDB): domain Bacteria; phylum Cyanobacteriota; class Cyanobacteriia; order Cyanobacteriales; family Microcoleaceae; genus JAJEAQ01. The sequence goes on along the minus strand of JAJEAQ010000344.1, from coordinate 1,700 downwards.
CACCAAAAATAACGGTAAAAGTAAATAACAAAATATCTCCAAATTATCAAACGACTGACAAACAACTAAAGCAAATATCGCCGAAAACAATACAAACTACCACTATATTATTACCACTTCAACCATCAGTAAATCTCTCAAATCCTAAGTTGTTCATCAAACCTCAGCCGAAAGTTTTCTCACTACTGAATTGGGAACAAAAATCTATTTCTAATACAGATATTGCAGTAGAAAATAAAGATGTGGTGATAGATAATCATCAAAAATTAGAACTTTTGACCAGGGAGAAACAAAAACCAGCTTTAATTCTAGAAACAGCCAATTCCAGAAAACAAGTCCAATTACAGCTACAACCCTGTACCGAACTTGTACCCATTTTGGGACCCCTAGGTGGTTTCTGGCAAATCATGGCCTGGTTACAAACGAGTAAAGTTGCTTTATGGTTCAATTTATTTAATGAACGAAACCAGGAAAAGACAACTGTTACGTATCAAACTATACCATTATTGTCAAGTTCAAATCTAACTTTTAGTGAATTTACTCATAATATCGCCAAACGCTACTTATACCCAATTACTAAAGGTCTAGGATTAAATGGTTTACTGCCACCTTTTAATCAAGAATTGCTGCTTGAGTCAGATTTAGAAGATGAATTAGCTCAACAAACACAAAACAGGCACTCTGGCACTCTGGCATCAGTAGTATCCCTATTTCAACCAGAAACATTTGAGATAGCAGTCTCTTTACCAACTTCAATCACTCCAGAAAAAATAGGAAAATTAGGTAAAGGTAAAACAGGAGCAAAAGATAGAAATCAGAAAAATTTCCTTGTACATGAGCAACCCACTCAAAAAATAATTTCGACTTCTAACAACTTCTCCAAAATAGAGGTCAATAGACTGAGGGAGAATCGAGGTAAAAGCAGCAGAGCCTTAACACAGATAGATAGAGATAGAAATGAAGAAAATGTTCCTGCTACTATAAAAAATTCTCAAATTTATGCTCAATCCTACACTCTAGAAAGTAAGTCGAAGCATCCACCAGACTGCCTAGAAGTAGATTCAGTTTCAATAGGATATGTCAAACATCCCTTAGAAGAAATATTGGGATGGGTGGATGTGATTATGACTAGGCTAGAAAGAGTATTTACACAGGTTTGGCAGTGGTGTCAAAAGAAGTTGGAAAGTTTTTGATGGTGATTTGAGTAAAATGAGTCAATGTTTAGATATAACAAGAAAGCTTGAGATTTTTCATAATCAATATCACTTTTGTACATCTTGGGAGAAACTTATAGATGCTGACTCTAAAAATAGTTGTTAATATTGTTGTCCTTTTCTTTGTGGGATTATTCATTTTTTGATTTTTGTCCAATAACCCTTCCCGGAACCCTAGTGGCCGGGATATGGAGTAAGCAGGTTTCTCGAATGTAGCTGATTCCCAGAAAAGCCCCACGGTGAGGCGATCGCTTTCACCGTGGTGTGATCGGTAGTGTTAATATTTGGTGTATTCTAATTTTTTATATACAGCGTCAGCAGAGCCTGTAGTTGTCGGGTCAGGTGGCCTCCAAGAGTCGGAGCTTTCATGTAGCTTTAGCTAAAACGAGAATCACTCCTCTCCCCTCCCCTTTGAACGGAACGTGACAGTTTCCCATCATTCCGCTCCAGCCTCACAAACAGCCCTTAACTTTTGGTTTTTAGACC
>JAJEAQ010000002.1 GCA_022822685.1 Trichodesmium sp. jk18x7bins.61 | reverse complement strand
TCTTCCTCATAAATTGTGTATTCCCAAGGAACATTAATATTATGAGTTGTACTCTTATTACTGTAAGAAGAACGCCTTTGAGGTAGAGCTAATAAAATAATCATCCCGATTAAAATAATGCCACCACCAAGGAGCAAAACTGCTAAGACTAATCCAGCAATAAACCACAGTACTCCTTTTTCTAAATAACTGGCAGAATCACTTAAGGATCTCCTGTTATAATGATCTATACCCTGCTGTAAACTTAAGCCAGAAATTAAACGTTCTTGCTGTTGTAACTGAATCAACAATCGGTCATTTTCTAGCCTCAGTTGATCTTGTTGCATCCTCAGTTTTTGCATTTCTCCCCACTGTTGTTCTAACTGAGTTTTCAACTGTCGTATATCAAGTAATTGCTGCTGTAGTTGAGTTTTTAGTTGCTCATAAGCTGAACGTTGTTGTTCAGATTGATTTTTGATTTCTTGTTCCAACTTATAATCCTTCAAGTCAGGAACTGAAGGAACTGAAATAGGTGGAGGTGGTAGTGTTATTGGTTGAGGTATTGATTGAGGTGAAACACTTATCAAGGGAGAAGGGGATGTTTCAGTAGGAGGATAAGAAAATGTTACTGAGGGAGAAGGGGAAGGTGTTGGTACTTCCGTCTGATAATTAGGAGATGAATTGCCAAAAACAATCCAACCCACAAGTAAGAGGACAATTAATATCCCCGTTACAATACATCCTCCTATAAACGCTACAGTCTGATTCATTATTTGATGTTACTGTATGTCTTTGACAAATCGTATACAATGCAAGATTAACTACCTATTCCCTGACGCCGATTAACATCATAGCTAAACTTATGCAACAAAAATCTAAAACAAAATTACTGTTTGGCATTTTGAAAAATAATCTTGATCTTTAGATGTCTAACTTTACTATTTACATTAGGATCTGTTTGGCATACTGTAATGCTTTATAGGCCAATTAACAACAAAAATATCGGCCTTGAAACAAAATTTTAGCTGGCTACCAAAGTTGACCCACACTAAAAACTAATGTACAGCTTATGGGATTATTCCCTGTGTTTAATGTGCTCCAATAAGGCATTGGAGGTAAAGTGGAAATTGTTATTTCTGGAATTTTCCATGTTAAATCAAAAATGGGGCAGGGTGGGTACATCACTATAATAAGTTTGTAACGGGGATATTCTAGAAGTTGTTCTGACCGTCTCAAGCAGACTTCAATTGCCCAGACTGTTTTCGGTTGTCGCCGACATGAAAAGTGAGGTGACATCAAAAACCTATCTACTTCCGTCAGCTGGTAAGCAAATGTGCCAGCCTATGAGCGTCACAGGGTTCGGTTTAGTATCAAGAGCTAAAAATTTACTGGTCTAAGAGTTGATTCATAAACTGAGCTGAAGCTATGATTTGACAAAGCTTTCAAGAATTTAGGCTCTATTCACCTATAAATCCTCAAACCTTTCTATGACAAGACACTCAGCCTCTTAATATTTACTTTATAAATCAGCTATAATTTTCTTTTTGTAATATTGTGATACTAATTAACGTCAGCTTATTCTACCAATTTGACTATGGTTTACGCTCATTTACGACCTTTATACCGTATTTATTTATATAATTTTTTAATTTTCAGGTCAATTGAAAAACCCCTTAGAGATTAAAATTTATCCAGGATTTCTCAGTTAGGGAAAATCAGAGCTATAGTAATCTTCAGGCTTCACCTTTCCTGCTGCATCTGGATCTTGATTGATACAATCAGGCTTTTGAGCATATTGACAAACATGATCCCATAGCTTGGCTCTAGTACCAGGTGGTCCAGAAGAAAATAATACCTTATCTCTACCCACTATCTTGACTAGGCAGACTGGGCAGTCCTCCTGTTGATTTTCTGACATCATGATTATTTATTTTTTAATGATAAATTAATTTATAAGTGTATAACGCTTTTTGCTAAATTTGACAAATCTGATCAAGACTGGTTTTAATTTGTCGAGAAAGAAACCAGTTGTTTTAATGAGATTAGAAATGCTTTTTTATCCTTGATTTGCCTTTGATTTGTCTGGAAGTATTAGGAGTTATTTAGAATCTAATAAAAAATTATCACCAGATGAAACTTCACAACAAATTCTAACATTTGGAAAAATTAATGCTAGATTTTCAGTTAGGAAAAATAACTATGAAAAGAACACAATTTACTAAATACAGATCATTCACTTCATCAGATAATATTTATAAATATAAAAAACTGGTATAGCCAAGTTTTTGGGAATTGGTATTATTCCTGTACAATTATTACTACCTTTTGATGGTGAAAAATATTTAAGTCCTTATTCTCAAATATATGGATAGTTGAAAGAAAATGATCACCGAAATTAACTGGGAATTACTCTGGATTTTGACAGTCTGGCATTGTTTAATTGGTACTGCTGCTGCTTTGGTTGCGAAAAGTAGAGGTAGGAATTTTTCTGTTTGGTTGAGTTGAGGTTTAATTGGGGGAGCTGCTACTTTGATCACCGCATTTTTGATGCCAGATAAAAATCTAGATTAAACAGAGATTTTGGTTTCAAGGTAGAAGGCAGAAGTTTCCTAGTCATAGTCAGATTTTTTTGAGGGGATGAGATAATTGGAAAATTAAAAAGCTTTCATAGGCGATCGCCTCATTTCAGAAAATATCAATTACCCAAACCAAGAGCAGATCTTATGGCCAAATCTTGAGCAACTTTTCTCCCACCTAATATATCGTATTTCTTAGTCTGGTGAAGCACATTAATTTCAGCAAAACTAAGAATTACAAATTATCAACAGAAGGAATTCCACCCCTCTACAGTGTAGGGTAGTTCATACCAAGCATCCATAATTTGAAGTTCCCCGCGTTCTCTGGGATAGGGATTTTTGGCTTGGCGACCGTACTTAAAATCTCAAAGGGGCGAAGAGCTTCCCAAACTTTTTTAGGTAATAGAAATGTTGGCCAAATCAAACTAAAACCGATCCTTCTTTCCTCGCAGACGAGCAAAAGTTTGTATAGGATCTTGACTGTTAACCGCTAACTGTAGGCTAGATTGATCCCATCGCAAAAAAGGATTTGTGCGTTTTTCTACACCAATCATTGATGGTACAGTTGGTTCATTCCGACCACGTGCTGCCTTAATTTCAGCAAAACGAACTTGTAAATCAGGATTTTGCGGCTCAACCGTCATTGCAAACTGTAGATTTTTCAAAGTGTACTCATGAGCACACCATATTCGTGTATTGTCAGGCAAACTACGCAACTTACTCAAAGACTTTACCATCTGGGCAGGTGTTCCCTCAAATAACCGGCCACAACCACCAGCGAACAAAGTATCGCCACAGAATAACTCCCCTATTTCTCCAGTAGTTACAGGGGGAAAATAATAAGCAATATGGCCACTTGTATGACCAGGTACAAATAATACTTGCCCTACTCGCTGGGCAAACTGGACAGGATCACCTTCCTGTAAAAATACCTTTTGCCTAGGGATTCTACCTTTGTCTTCCACTCCACCATAGACTGTGAGTTGGGGAAACTCTTTGATTAACTGTTGATTGACACCCACATGATCACAATGGTGGTGAGTGTTGAAAATCGCCACCAACTCAGCCTCTAGTGATTTCAGTTTCTCTAGCACTGGTAGAACTTCTGCAGGATCAACTACAGCCGCAATCTTTTGATTTGGGTCATGTAGTAGAAAGATATAGTTGTCTGAAAGTGCTGGCAGTCGGTAAATTTCCATAAAAACTAAAACTAAACTAATGTTTGATCAACAAAATTTTCATTCAGGGATATTATCAACCTTTGATAGAAGGAGTCATTAGTCAACAACTAGGAGTCAGAAGTGAGAGAAATCATCTGACTTGTTCTGCGCTTCTTCAACTTCAATCCCCTCTTAACTATTAAAGTAACATAGTTGGATATAGTACTTCTTATATTAGGTGAGGTACATCATAAAGTGAGCAGGCATATCTGCAAAGATATTTGTCGAATTCCAAATACTACTTCCTTTTTTTTGTACCTAATGCAATTGAAAAAAGCTATACTATCTGTCACACTGAATTATGAGAGTATTTCTGCATTATTAGGTTAAATACACCATTAGTAAAGGTGGTGTAATTACCTTCTTGATTATTCCTTCCTTTAAAACTAAAAGATAGTAGATTATAAAGTATGTTATGGTCTGATCAAAATCAACCCAAGGTAACTATCAATCAAA
>JAJEAQ010000256.1 GCA_022822685.1 Trichodesmium sp. jk18x7bins.61 | reverse complement strand
GGGGGAGTTAAAAGTAAAACGCAGGAATTCGTTTAGTCCAGAAGCATCTAGTTGAGATGAGTCAAAAAGTTGTCCACTACGGACACCAATACCAGGTGCGGTTCCACCTGACTGCGTGATGTCAGCATATCCAGTAACATTTAAGGGAGCATTTGCGTTGGCACCACCAGAGTGAACACCAGCAGTAATCGTTCATTCTAAGCCATCGCCCAAATCATAAAATAGTGAAGGCACATCTGGACCGGAGCCGGCAAAGTCCAAGGATTTTATCAAACTCATAGCCTGAGGCACTTCACCGATACTTAGACTTACAGCAATCGCACTGCTTGCTATCAGACTTTTATGTAGGTTATTCATTGCCAACTCCTATTTATTGGTTATGACCCCATCATAGCGAACACAAAAAATACAGCAAGAACAAATCAAGATTTTTACTGAATCTTTATAAAATTCAAGGTAGTCCTGTAGAATTAGCGATATGATTTGGTGTCACCTGCTATACATAAGGGGAAATATGGCAAAAATCACTACTTGCATACCACTACAAAATTTAAAAAATATGTATATATATTAGTTTTTTTAAATGCCTAGAAAATCTAATAAAATCTATAGTAATAATACTAATTCATGTTTTAAACACCACTACATTTCATTAGGAAAACAAAGCTAATAATAAATAAAAACAAGGAATAAAAGGATTAATAATATCTCAAAAAAAGATGATAGTATAACAAAACATAATATTCGCAAAAATTCTATTTTTCAATGAATTTATCGTCCCCAAAAATGAAGAAATTAATGATTAAAATAAAATCAACCATTTAACTACGAAAATACTAAGTAGGTGAGCGTTAAAAAATCAAGCTATGTAACCAAATGTCAAACTAGCGCACAGCCTAAGACCCCGCCCGGCGGGGTTTAAGAAATAGGTGATTTCAGATTATTTTACAAAACTCAACATACATCGGTTTGATCATGCCTACCTACTTATGGATTTATAAGTAAAATTTATAGTATGTTTCCCCAGACAAGAAGGTTCATCTTCATCAAATTTTCACAAAACTTGGCGACTACTTAAAAATCTGTTTGGAGCGATCGCTCTTAATGGTCGGATTGAGACAGTGATGGATGTTGGCGGAAATCAAGGTACACTTAGGCATCTCCAAAAACTAGATTTTTGCCTCGATTTTACAGGGGTGTCAACCTCATTTCTGGAGATGTCTATATAATTAGAAGACTCGATTTCAGGCTTGATAGCAGATGTGCTAGAGATAGCCAAATACATTCAAAGTAAAATTACAAAGAAACTTACTGCAGTCAAAAAGCTAAGATGTTCTGAGAAAATTACCTAACCTTCGACAGTGCTGAGAGCAGGAATAAACAATGCAGTTTTTGGTCAGTTTAGGCAAATCCTAGAATATGTAGCACCGAAACTGGGTAAACGCCTCATCAAAGTTGACCTGAAATGGACCTCTCAACATTGTTGGGAATGTCTCAACAAAGTCTCTAAGAGTTTGTCCGTTTGAGCCTGTAACCGACATGAATGGCATTATGCATGAAAAATGTGGTCAAGAGCTAGACCATCAAAACCCCACCCTTCAGGGCGAGGTCTTATAATTGTGCACTTCCTAAATCAGAAAATAGGAGTGCTATCTACACAGGGGGAGGACACACCAGGAGTTAAAACTGCAATCGATCAAAACCCCGCCGGGGCGGGCGAGGTCTTATTGTCGGTTGAGCCTGGAGCCGACAGGCTCAAAGAAGAATCCCACACCAGCTCGCGTAAGCGCCACGGAGTGAGTATGTCAATAAAAAAGGCAATTCCTTTCAGGACAGAAGGCCAAAGGTTTACCTTCGACTGTTGCTAGGAACATAGGGGAGAGCTTCAGTCACAACGGTTTTGCGTCCTCCACCAGAATCTGTGATTTTGTGGCCGGCAATTGGTGGCACTTTGTTGGGCCGTTCTGATGGAAACATAAAAGCTTTCTGCCTCCAGTTTCATTTGCTTTCTTGACTCACAGTAGTGTTAGGCTAATAAGTTATCGGAGAGTACAAAATATTCTCTCCTCAATGCAATATTATTAAAGACTAATTCTAATTAATTCTGACTATGAGTGCATCAACTTCTGCTGTGTCGGCTTGGCAACTATTAAGAAATTATGAAATTACTTGCCAACAAGCATTGGAAAAATTAATAGATAAACGAAGCATTGTCAATCTGCAGCTACTCGTTCAAGAAGTAGCATATCGCTTTTTTAGGGAATTTCCCGATCAAAACGATTTACCATCAGTTATTCCCCTACTGCTGTGGCGTAACTGCTACTACTTGGCTTGCCCTGTGGAAATATCTACAGATGTGCTGAAAAAGATGAGCGATCGCACTTTTTCAGACATCAAAATAATCTCTATTGCTCAAAAGGGTGTTGCATAATGGAGAATAATATTATGGAATCTTAGAGATGAATTGTCCTCACTGTCAAAGTCATAAAGTTGTCAAAAATGGTCATCGTCAAGGAAAACAGAGTTATCTGTGCCGTGACTGTGGCCGTCAATTTCCAGA
>JAJEAQ010000814.1 GCA_022822685.1 Trichodesmium sp. jk18x7bins.61 | reverse complement strand
CATGGGGGATGGCATGGAAGTCAAAAGGTAGAAATCCATGCCAGAATTATCGTAGATTATTTACCACCATATTCTCCCGAATTACAACCAGCAGAAAGACTATGGAGTTTAGTAGATCAACCCTTAGTTAATGAGCATTTTGAGAGGGTTGATGAAATCGAAGAATTGTTAGTAAAGCGTTGTAATATTCTGGGTGAGATGAAAGCAGAAATTAAAAATTTGACTTACTATCATTGGCTAAAATTTTCCTAATTTATTAGGCAGGTATGAGAACCGAATTTAGTATGAGAACTTAACGAGAAAGGTGATCTAGTCAAGTTAGTTTTCGTCCGAATTTAATCTAATTTAATCAATTGAGGTAACAGCTGTTACCTGATCTGGTTAAGTTTTTTAGGCCATTATAGATGGTATGACCTGTTAAAGTTTCATCTCTTGATTTACCAACGCCATTTTGACCTACATTCCGCACTTCAAAATGAAGTATAAAATATTTATTGCTGATAATTTTACCTGGCAAAGCTTACAACCTTGATCAGCATAAGTACATACTACAATCATTATTGATTCTAATTTTCAATAATCTCCAGCTATGCTCGACTAACTTCGTTGAAAACAGCATTGTAGTATGCTTGTCGTGCGGAATGTGAGTTTTGAGACATCAAAAACAAAGCAAATCAGAGGATTTTATACCATTTTGAAAAAAGAATGTTACAAATGAGTGTCTGGAAGTCTATCGATGTGGGGATTTTGCTATAGCAGTGATTATTCAAATTGGTATTATACCAAATTCAAAAAATGCAGTTACAGTCTCAATCTCTAGAACCCTACCAGCAGAACAAAGCATTGTAGCAATATTTTATGAAATTGGTATTACTCTAAAACTCGGGAGGAAAATCATACTCAAACCCTCATGAGGTGACAAGCCCCTGTCTGGAAAAACAAAACCTAATTGGGAAAGGTAAAAGCTTCTTGAGTATCTTCACTTTTTCCCTTATGCCTTCTGTCTTCTGTCTTCTGCCTTATTTTGTTGACCTATTAACCTATCCCGTAAATATTTAATCCGATCGCGCAACTTAGCTGCCTCTTCAAATTCCAAATTTTTCGCCGCCTCTTTCATTTGCGTTTCCAACTGTTTAATCAATTCTGGAATATCGTCTAAAGACAACTCATCCACCTCTTCATAAACCTGCTCTAATTGTTGATAATTTAAACGACGCGACACATCTAAAAACGCCAAAATAGCATTACTTTGTTTTTTAACAATAGGCTGTGGTGTAATGCCGTGCATTTTATTATATGCCAACTGAATTCCCCGCCTTCTTTCTGTTTCATCTATCGCTTTAATCATACTATCTGTTAAATGATCGGCATACAAAATAGCCTGACCTCTAACATGACGCGCTGCTCTACCAATAGTCTGAATTAAAGAGCGTTCCGCCCGCAAAAATCCCTCCTTATCAGCATCTAAAATTGCCACTAAAGACACCTCTGGTAAATCCAAACCTTCCCTTAATAAATTGACTCCAATTAACACATCAAATTCTCCCCCTCGTAACCCTTGTAAAATCTCTATCCTCTGAATAGAATTAATCTCAGAATGTAAATAACGTACCCTGACACTTTGCTCCTGCAAATACTCAGTTAAATCCTCAGCCATGCGCTTGGTCAAAGTTGTGATTAATACTCTTTCTTCTTGCTTAACTCTTGCCATAATTTCATCCAATAAATCATCAACTTGACCTGCTGTTGGACGGACAAAAATTTCCGGATCAACAACACCTGTAGGGCGAATAATTTGCTCGACAACTCTATCGTTTGATTGCTCTAATTCCCAATTTCCAGGAGTAGCAGAAACTAGAATACATTGATTAACTTTTTGCCAAAATTCTTCAGATTTTAAAGGTCGATTATCCGCAGCACTAGGCAAACGAAACCCATGGTCAATCAAAATTATTTTTCTAGCTTGGTCGCCATTATACATTCCGCGAATTTGTGGTACTGTCACATGAGATTCATCAATAATTAATAGCCAATCTTTAGGAAAATAATCAATTAAACATTCTGGTGGTTCTCCTAGTTTGCGACCTGCTAAATGACGAGAATAATTTTCTACTCCGTTGCAAAATCCTACCTCTCGCAGCATTTCCAAGTCATATCTGGTCCGCTGCTCTAAACGTTGAGCTTCTAATAACTTTCCGGCTTTTTCTAATTCTTCTAACCGCTCTTCTAATTCTACTTCTATGTCATTACAAGCTGCTTCTAATTGTTCCTCAGGAGTCACAAAATGACGAGCAGGATATACATTTAATGATTCTAAACTTTGGATAATATTTCCAGTTACAGGGTCTATATAACGAATAGCATCAATTTCATCTCCGAAAAATTCGACCCGAATAATTCTATCTTCGTAAGCAGGTCCGATTTCTAATACATCACCCTTGACTCTAAATTTTCCTCGACCTAAATCTAGGTCATTTCTGCTGTATTGAATTTTTGCTAATTCTCGCAAAATTTGTCGTTGATTTATTTCCGTTCCTACTTCTAATCGAATAGATGCTTTCAGGTATTCAGCAGGTATTCCTAAACCATAAATACAACTAATTGAAGCTACTACAATCACATCTCGGCGTTCAAAAAGTGAGCGAGTTGCTGAGTGGCGCAGCATATCAATTTCATCATTAATAGAAGCAGTCTTTTCTATATATGTATCGGTGACAGGAATATAAGCTTCTGGTTGATAATAGTCGTAATAACTGATAAAATACTCAACTGCATTATTAGGAAAAAAATCCCGCAATTCATTACACAATTGAGCAGCTAATGTTTTATTGTGAGCTAAAACTAATGTGGGTCTGCCAATATTTTTGATGACTGAAGCTATAGAAAATGTTTTACCTGTACCTGTAGCTCCTAGTAATGTTTGGAATTGATATCCACTTTCAATATTTGCAGTTAACTGTGCGATCGCTTGGGGTTGATCACCAGTAGGTTCAAACGGAGCTTGCAAACAAAATTTGGCCATCATCTAAAAAATTCGGGAGTAGGGAAACCTGTATGCTATACCTTACAGCAGGCTGTGCCTTTTATGTCGGTGACAGCCGACTTAAAGTCGATTTTAGAGGGATTATTTAATATTATTTACTTTGTTCTATTTGTAGTTTGCGCCACTCTCCTGCTTTTTGATCCATTTCTTTGATAAACCTATCTTTGCCATTCATATAACTATCAATATCTGTCGGATATTTTTGTGCTAAATTGCGCTTTAATTCACTATATTTCTGTCCTTCTTCAGGATGAGCAATCATATAATCCCGAAATGCTAAATGTCGTTCTACTTGCTGTGAACTAACTCCAAAAATATGAACATGATGGGTTCTAATACCTTCGTGATTATGTTTACGAAAATAACGACGACCAGCAATACCAAATTCACCCATTACTTCGTAACCTAGTGACTCCACTGAGGAATTTAGCTCATCAATTTTAACAATATCCTTCACTTCAACCAATATATCAATAATGGGTTTAGCGTAAATATTAGGAATAGCTGTGCTCCCAATGTGATGTATAGCAATGATATTTTCTCCTAGAAGATCATTAATTTTTTCTGCTTCAATCTCAAATTTTTCACGCCATTGGGGGTTATGGTGGCGGGTAAGGTTGAGGCACCTCGCCACATGAACAAGAATCACTCCTCTCCCCTCCCCTTTGAACCGTACGTGACAGTTTCCCATCATACGGCTCCTGCCTCACTTCAAACCTTTTTAGGCACGAAAGATTCTTTGAC
>JAJEAQ010000735.1 GCA_022822685.1 Trichodesmium sp. jk18x7bins.61 | reverse complement strand
GCTACAGCTTGAAAAGTATTGATTTCTGTAAACAGTTAAGCGCAGGTGAAAATTGCTGTAATACATTGGGTTCAAGCCGGAATTTGAATCTTGTCACTACCAGATAAACCAAAGACTTCGTGAAGAGCTTGCAACGCTTTCACACCATCTGCCTCTGCTACCACACAACTAATTTTAATCTCTGAAGTCGCAATCATCAAAATATTGATTTGATTTTCTGCCAACGCCTCAAACATTTGCGCTGCAACCCCTGGATGGGCTATCATTCCAGTGCCCACCACACTCACTTTAGCAATGCTACTCTCTAACACTACTTCTCCCCAACCCAAATAAACTGCAGCATTTGCCAAAGTTTGGTATGCTGTCTCCCCATCTGCTTGGGAGACAGTCAAAGCAATATCACGAGTTAAAATCCCATCCAGACTATGACAACGTGGGGATTGAATAATCATATCTACACTAATATTTAACTGCGCTAACAAACTAAAGATTTTGGCGGCCATCCTTGGGCGAACGGGAACTTGACGCACTGCTAATCTGGCCTGGTTTACATCTAAAGCAACTGCCCGCACTGGTGGAGGAACTTCCTCCATTATAGACTTGGAGAAATTGCTAGAAACATCTGCTAAACCTACATCAAATACCTGACACAGAGAATCAACAGCTAGCTCACAATCGGCTGCATCAATCACACAACTCACCTTAACTTCTGAAGTAGAAATCATTAACAAATTAACTCCAGCTGCTGCCAAAGTTTCAAACATTTTGGCTGCTACCCGTGGCCGCCCAATCATGCCAGCACCTATAATGCTAACTTTAGCAATCTGTCGCTCTTCTGCTTTCACTTCTGGGTCTCCCAATGTGGGGTCAGAATTTTTACCCAAAGCAGGCAAGATTGCATCTGCTACTGCCTTCGCTTGCTTGAGGGTAGCTTTCCCCACGGTAAAGGCAATATCATTAGTATTGCTCTGGTGAATAGACTGAATAATTAAATCTACATCTATGTTTTGTACCGCAATACCAGCAAATAACTTTGCTGCTACACCAGGGCGATCTGGAACCCGCAACAGAGAAATTCCTGCTTGGTTAGTATCATACTCCACAGCATCTACAGGTTTAGTTAGCTCCAAATCTTGCCAAGCCCGGCGTGGGGGTGTTGATGAAACTACGCGAGTACCCGGCGCATCACTCCAACTCGATAATACGACTAATGGCATTCCGTAATTGCGAGCAATTTCAACAGCTCTCGGATGTAACACTTTTGCCCCTAAACTTGCCAATTCCAGCATTTCATCACAAGTAATTTCAGGCATCAACTGGGCTTCGGGAACTATGCGAGGGTCAGTTGTCAGGATTCCCGGCACATCTGTATAGATTTCACACCTTTCAGCTTGTAGTGCTACAGCTAGGGCTACTGCAGAAGTATCAGAGCCACCTCTACCTAATGTTGTGATTTCCTGGTAACGAGTCTGGCTAATACCCTGGAAGCCAGCAACTACTACAACTTCACCCTTTTGAAGATGTTCTTCTATGCGTTCAGTTTGAATATGTAGAATGCGGGCTCGTGAGTGTTGTGCTTCTGTAACGATTCCTACCTGGGCTCCGGTTAGGGAAATAGCAGGTACTTCTAATTCTTGCAAAGCCATACTCATGAGGGCGATGGAGACTTGTTCCCCTGTTGATAGTAGCATATCCATTTCTCGGCGACAGGGGTTGGGGGTAATTTCACTTGCTAATTTGACTAAGCCGTCTGTAGTTTTTCCCATTGCAGAAACCACTACTACTACTGAGCGATCGCTAGCCGTTTTAGCTATCCGTTTGGCTACTGCTTTAATTCTTTCTACAGTTCCCACTGAACTGCCACCGTATTTTTGGACTATCAACATATTAATTTCAAAATTAAACTACGACAATAGATTTGATTGATTTTCCATTCTTTAGTTAAGATTGGTTAACCTGATTAAAGGCAAGAGGGACGGCCTCTGGTGGCCGATTTAGGTTAAATACTTATAATCAGGCTCGTAGTTGCGCTTTAGCACCAAAGATATAAAAGATATATTTGAAGCACCGCATCGCAACTACAAACCAAAGCTTTTTATAAGTAATTATGATATTACACAATCGCCTTTCAGCGCCACTCTCTCTATCAAGTAAAAACTGCCCAATAATAAGGAGATTTCCAATCACTATCAGAAACCATCTCTAACTGCGCTTTTCTTAATGTCTCTGTTGCCGATAATCTTTCTGTTAACATCAACCGATAGAAATGTAATGTAAGTTTTCCCTATTTCATAAATAGTCCAGGCTTCTCCTGAGCGAACACTATTTTTTCGCTCAACTTTTTGCGCTTGATTAAAGGTTTTTACTGCTTGATTTGAGTTTTCTAATTCATAGTAAAGCTGACCAATTGTTCTGAACATCCATGCTTGTTTTTTTGTAATCTCCTAATTGTTGAAAAATTGGGATGGCTTGCAGATAGAATTTTAAGGCTGTTTCCTTGTCTCCCAAATCCCTATAATCGTCACCAATGCGGATGAGTATGTTTACTGATTTTCCTGACTCGCCACGCCATTTTATTGGTAAACTTTTCCCGCCCGATTAAATGCTTCTATCTTTTTCAATTTCACCCAGTTTCAGTAAGGTTAATACGGCTTGAGATTTATCTCCTAATCTTTGCTATTTTAATCGTGCTGCTGCCAATTTTTTGATAGCTTGTAGCTGAGATGGAATTGTTTTTTTGCTTGGCAAGTTTTTCGGCTTCATTCAAAAGCTGTTGTTTGTTAAGGGGGGGCAGATTGTTTTTGCTCGGCTCTGCTATTACAGATTCTGACAATATTAAAAAGTAAATGAATAAAATTAAGCTATGCTGAAATATTCGTAAGATATTTCTTTGGCTTGAGAACATTTATTAGTACTCCTTTGATGATTGTGATCAAATTTATATGAGGATTTTTGCGTTGCTGAAACTGGGTATTTAATATCAAATTCAATAAATATTGCTACAAATTTTTAGGGGCTAAGACTGAGAAATAGGTGTATATAGGGTGGGCAAAAAATCTAAATTTATCCTAGCTCCAAATAAGTCAATATTTACCCACCCTACTACTTCTAAGGTGGTAAAATTATCACCTAAAATTATTGTCAGTGCAAGTTTTCAGCCCAGAAAATCTTAATGCATGACTTCCGTCAAACGCTATGAGTTTATTTACCCCTATTATCGGACAAAACCAAGCCATAGAATTATTAATTCAAGCAGTTGCCCGTCAACGAATTGCTCCAGCATATCTATTTGCAGGGCCTCCAGGAGTAGGCCGCAGTCTGACTGCTCAATATTTTATAGAACTCCTTTTCTCTAATACTAGCTCTCCCACAAATTCATCCCTACAGAGTCGTATCCACAAAAAAAATCATCCAGACTTATTGTGGGTAGAGCCGACATATTTACACCAAGGCCAACTACTGTCAGTAAATGAAGCAGTAGCAGCAGGAGTAACACGCAAGTCACCGCCTCAAGTTCGTTTAGAGCAGGTGCGCGATATTAGTCAGTTTCTCAGTCGCCCTCCATTGGAAGCTCCGCGATCGGTAGTAGTGTTACAACAAGCTGAAACTATGGGAGAGGCAGCAGCAAATGGTTTATTGAAAACTTTGGAGGAGCCAGGCAAAAAGGCAACTGTGATTTTGATTGCTCCTGGAGTAGATTCGTTGCTACCTACTTTAGTGTCGCGGTGTCAGCGGATTCCTTTTTCTCGGTTGACTCAGGAAAATATGCAGTTGGTATTGGAAAAGGTGGGTTATGGGGAAATTTTGAGCCATCCAGAAGTAATAGCAATGGCTCAAGGAAGCCCTGGAGAGGCGATCGCTTGTTGGCAGCAACTCCAGCAAATTCCTGTCGATATTCTCGAAGCAGCAACTCAGGGTATTCAGACTACTCGTCAAGCACTGGAATTAGCGCGGGATATTAGTAAGAATCTGGATACGGAAGCGCAGTTGTGGTTAGTTGACTATTTACAGCATAGTTATTGGAGGCAGCAACAAGTTTATGGGGCTGAATTTATCAAGCATTTGGAGGCAGCTAGAAGATATTTGCTCTCCTATGTGCAACCTAGGTTAGTTTGGGAATGTATTTTGATGGCTATCTGTTCAAGATGAATACTGTTGTATGAAGTGAAGTTAGCGATCGCCAACAGATAGGTTTACAAGAAAGAATTGGGAATTCTGTGCGATTTGTGGCGTAGGCTGACAGCCGTGGCATAGATAATACTGTAGGTAGGGTTAAGCGCGCTTCCCAACCAAACAATAACAGGAATTACGCAAAAGCACTATATATATTATATAAAGCTAATGTGCAACACTATATATAGAGTTTACTATCCAAAAATGGGTAAGTCCTGAATAATTAATATCATGTTGAGCCTGTCGCCGACATGAATCGGATAATTAGTTATAACAAACCTCTAGCCCGCTCAACTCCTGTTTCCCCCCTACCCCCTTTGAAAGAGGGGGATAAACTTGTCGCATTTTAATTCACCACACCCTGTATCCTATCCCCTAATGCCTGTTCAACAACACTATAAGTCCTCAAAGTGTCCAGAGCGATCGCCCCTACCTCACAAAAATAACTAACAATATTCGATAGTTACTTCCTTTTGTTTTTTCCACAAATACTGAACTAAATCTTCTATCAAACTACGACGAATCGAAATATTTTTCGGTAATAATGGATTTTGATAAAACTCATTAATTTTTTGCCCCACCATAAAAAAAATTGAATCTGCTTCCAATATTTCCTTTGCCAACATCACAGCCCCATTTTTACCCGCAGGCAATCTACCAATATCACAATTAGACGTTTTCAGAATCTCCACACATTTAGAAATAGTTATAATTTCTTCTGTCACTAAATCTATACCACTTAACTTTCCTATCGGAGGCATTTCTTTAGTCATCGTAGTAAGATCCATTTCAATAGTTTCTCCCAGAAAACTTGCCACTATATTTCCTGTTGTTCCTCCACAAACAACTTCATTAATTTTACTAACTGTTTCAGCTCTCAAGTTAATCATTTCTTGTTTGCGTTGCCTGCCATTCGTGGGTAATATAAACCATGATACAAACGATTAAGTTTTGGTCGCGAATCGGAAAAATTACTTCTTTCACATATAAAAGATCCCGTTCATAATTTTCCTGATTCTCTGAATGATATTTTTTCTTTACCTCGAATTACTTCATTTTTATCCCCAAATTTTTGAAAATCTTCTAAATCTTCCAAAATGGTAGATGCAGGTTGACCAATAATCTCTGCTTGGCTAACATTAAACATTTTACAAAAGGCAGGATTAACCAAAGCAATATTCATCTGAGCGTCAACAACAATTAAACCATTGGGGTCATATTCCAAGATAATCTGCCAGAGATTTTTTTTCGTTAGTCAAAATAGTTTACTCCCTTGATTGATAGTAGGTAAAATTTATTCTCGGAATTTTGGCTCGATGTTTTCAGAATTGAATTGATTTTGATAAAGATTTGATTTTGATATTTCATGACAATTCCATCACTACAACTTTATAAGCAAAAGGAACTTTTTAATTCGATCGTGTCTTCTAGATTATATTCATTAATCATACTTTGGAGTTTGGGCAATACTTCATAATACAAAGATATAAGTTTTCTTTTTCCATAGTTCATAGATGTGGAGAATCAAAGGATTTTGTATTTATTGATTCTGACTCCTTTGGCAATAAATTTGGATCAGTTATACTGAATTATTTCCTAATCAAAAAA
Organism: Trichodesmium sp. jk18x7bins.61; assembly: GCA_022822685.1. Classification (GTDB taxonomy): domain Bacteria; phylum Cyanobacteriota; class Cyanobacteriia; order Cyanobacteriales; family Microcoleaceae; genus JAJEAQ01. The sequence goes on along the minus strand of JAJEAQ010000735.1, from coordinate 10,249 downwards.
ACTACAATGCTGTAGGTTTGGTTAAGCGGTAGTGCAACCAAACAATAATTAATATTATGTCCGTTAGAATAGTGAGCAATAAAATTGAAAGTGCTCTAACCACGTTATCGCGCCGCATCGCAACTACAAACAAACTTTTTTTATACTCAATTAAACGGACATAATATAACATCTTATGAAGTCAACCTACACCAGCCTAAAAACATGAAATACCCTATAATCAACTTCTAAATAAAAAAAACATCCCAAATTTTATTGATGCGGTGTACTCACATCTCCCATATTCCGGACGCGGGCAGGATGCCCACGCCACAAGATGAATAATTTATTTCTAGGAAATCCTTTAATTACGATAAACTTCATCTAAAACAGTACCATTTGCAGCAATTAATTGAATATGCCATTGCATTTGCCCCGCGGCATGAGTCGAACAACTAAGGCAAGGCTCGAAAGCACGAATACCAGTTTCTACCCGGTTTAACATTCCCTCTGGAATTTGATTATCGTGAATATAATGTTTAGCAATTTGAGTTATAGTTTGATTCATTGCTAGGTTATTTTGACCAGTAGCAATAATCATATTCACTTTCTTAATAATGCCATTTTCATCTACTTGATAATGATGAAATAATGTACCTCGTGGCGCTTCGCTGACACCTACTCCTTCGAGAGAGTTAATCCCAGCGTGCGTGGGGAAAAAATATCGGGGTCATCTGTCAGTTGTTCGATTTTTTCTAGAGAAGCGATGATTTCAATTAAACGAGCATAGTGATAGAAGAAAGAAGAAGTAGGAACACCTCCCACGCGATCGCGAAATTCTTTTAACTCCCGATCCGCTTTTTCTGTACCTACCTGCCCACAAACGTTTAACCATGCCAATGGCCACACCCGATAAATACCATCAGGATAACCCATAGGTTTGTAATAAGGGAACTTCAAATCAGACCAGCTTTCGACTGCTTCCCCTAAAAATTCATGATAATTGTCTTCACATAAATTATCAGCAACAATATTTCCTTCACTATCAGTAAAGCGCAATTTTCCGCCGTAATGTTCCCATTCACCATTGGCGCCAACTGATCCCATAAATAGAGATGGAAATTCCCCAAAAACTTCGACTTCAGTTTTCAATTGTTCATCTAATAAACCTTTAAACAAACTAAGACCAGTATTAACCGTTTCAAAAGATTCTGGGAGGCGATTTTTAATCCATTCTCGCCCTTTTTCTGATAGAGGAGTTCGCACACCGTTGGGCACAGCCCAAGCAGCATGAATTTTTCTGGATCCTAATAATTCTATAACAGTTTTACCGAACTGCCTGAGTCGAATTCCTGCCCTTGCTAAATCGGGATTTGCTTCCATTCAAGCAAAGACATTTCGTTTAGCAGGATCCCTATCCCAACCTAAGAGAAAATCTGGGCTACTCAGATGGAAAAAGCTCAAAGCATGGGATTGAGTTAGCTGCCCTAAATTCATCATGTGGCGTAATTTTTCTCCGGATGGAGGAACTTGTACAGCGAGAATTTTATCCCCTGTTTTGGCAGATGCTAATAAATGGCTGACAGGACAAATGCCACAAATTATAGCTGTAATCCCTGCCATTTCTGTAAAAGGTCGCCCTTCACAAAATTTTTAAAAGCCACGATATTCTATCACATGAAATTGACAGTCGGATACTTCTCCAGCATCATCTAACATTACTGATATTTTGGCATGATTCGATTCTAGTTACGGGGTCAATTACTACTGTTTTAGACATAGTTAATTTCTCCTCAATTTTAATTACTGATAAAAAAATGTAGTTGCGATGCAAGGGCGATCGCTCTCACTATGATACTTAATATCATGTCTAGATAATTAGCCATGATTTAGTAGGTTAGTCAGGTAAGGCGTTTGAGCCTGTCGCCGACATGAAAAGCGAAGCTTATCCTACGGATAAACTCAACAATCCCATTTATGATGTTTGGTTTCGGGTGACTCAACCCTACCTACACAATCCCATTTGTGATGTTTGGTTTCGGGTGGCTCAACCCTACCTACACAATCCCATTTTTTATTATGAGCATTCAAGGTGACATGATATTAACCAACTGATAAAAAACTCTTGTTTGTAGTTTGGCTTGAGCGCGATCGCTCTCACTATGATACTTAAGCCAAACTCCAAAACTCTATTACCGTTGCTATCTTCGGAATGCGGTAGGATGTAAAAAAATATATTGAACAAAATACACCCTATACCCTCTTCTTTATTTACCCAAATTTAATCATTTCTCTCCCTTCCATTTGTGGCATTTCACCCTTTAATAAAGGTTCTAAAGTAGCCTTAATTCTGTCAGCAGGAGGGGGACAACCGGGCATAAAAATATCCACAGGTACAATTTCATGCACAGGTCGAACTTGAGCAAGTAATTCTGGTACAATTCCTGGTGCATTTGGTAACTGCTTAGTTTCGTCGGCTAATTCCAAATAACCCCTTTCTAAAACAGGTTTTGTACCACCTAACATATTTCGCATAGCTGGCACATTAGCAGTAACAGCACAATCATCAAAAGAAATTAACTTTTTAGTCTTTTTCCTAATTTCTAGAATCAGAGCTAAATTATCCTGATTAGCAATGCCTCCTTCAACTAAACAAACATCAACATTTTCTGGATATTCTTTAATATCACTTCCTACAGGGCTATACACAACCTCAACATAATTCCCTAGTTCAAGTAACCACTCATCCAAATCTAGAAATGACATATGACAACCAGAACATCCAGCTAACCAAACTGTGGCAAATTTTATCTTGTTTGACATAGCTAATATTAAGTGGAAAAATAAACGCTATAGAATGAAAATTGAAGGCAAAAGGCAAAAAGGCAAAAAGGCAATAGACAAGAGGGATGGCTTTCAAAAATATAGTGGAGGACAAGGGACTCTCTTCTAGTAGTACTTTTGCCTCTTGCCTCTTGCCTCTTGCCCTTTCCCTGGGGGGTTAGGGAGATAAAACAGGAGGAAGGGGATAGATTTTATTTCCCATACATTACATAAAATCTATCTTGTCCATTGTTTATTTTTTCTGGCATTGACCAAAAATTCCAACTTAGAGCGATCGCGAGCCATCTCAACTACTGGTGCGATTTTCCGTAAGGGCGCAACAGTCGGGCAAGCATCCACACATTTACCGCAAGAAGTACAAGCATCCACCTCTCCCCAGGGCTGATTCAAGCCAGAAACTACATAACAAGCAGCGCCACGACTGCCCACATCCAAAACGTGAGCCCCTTCTATTTCATCACAAACCCGCACGCAACGAGTACACAAAATACAGCGATTATGATCTATGCCAAATTGTTTGTGAGATAAATCCATGCCTCTATCTGGAAAACGATAGTAAAACGACTATGAGCCATCCCTACCTTGCTCGCTACATTTTGCAACTCGCAATTCCCATTGGCAACACAAACGGCGCAAACATGATTGCCTTCAGAAAACAGCAATTCCACCAACATCCGCCGATATTCTTGCAACTTCTGAGTATGAGTTTGTATTTCCATGCCTTCTGCCACCTGAGTCACGCAAGCCGGCAATAATTTTCTTGAGCCAGAAATTTCTACCAAACACAACCGACAAGCACCTATATCAGTGACTCCCCCCAAATGGCACAGAGTGGGAATATTCACACCTGCTTCTTTTGCCGCTTCGAGAATAGTTGTTCCTTCTTTAACTGCGATTTGATTACCATCAATAGTTAATGTTTTGACTGACATATTCTTTACCTCCTCCTCTATTTCTATTGCGCAACAGTTAAGACTTTACCATTGGGAAATTCTGATTCTTGTAATAAATCTAGATATTCTTGCTTAAAATAGTGCAGCGTACTCAATACCGGATTAGGTGCAGTCATTCCCAAACCACACAAGCTAGTATCTTTTACCAAATATGACAACTATTCCAACCTTTCTAAATCAAGAGAAGTAGCCTGTTTATTCAAAATTTTGGTCAGCAGAGCATATAACTGTACAGTGCCAGTGCGACAAGGAATACATTTACCACAAGTTTCACCGCGACAGAATTCCATATAAAATTGCCCTACCTCTACCATACTGGTTTCCTGAGCCATCACAACCATCCCACCGGAACCCATCATGGAACCTACTTTGTTCAGAGAATCATAGTCTACAGTTGTGTCAAGTAGGGAAGCAGGAATGCAACCGCCTGAAGGGCCTCCTGTTTGTACCGCTTCTACCACCGCCCATTTCTTCAATTATTTCCCGCAAGGTAATTCCCATTGGCACTTTTATTAAACCATTGTTGCGGGTTTTACCTGTAAGGGCGAATATTTTTGTGCCTTTGCTGTTATCAGTGCCAATGCTGGCATACCAGTCTGCACCTTTTTTAATAATCGGGGCAATGCTAGCAAAGGTTTCAACATTGTTAATCAGAGTTGGGTAGCCCCAAAATCCAGATTTGGCAGGATATGGCGGTCGCGGTAGGGGTTGCCACGTTTGCCTTCAACGGATTGAATTAGGGCTGTTTCTTCCCCGCAAACGAAGGCACCGGCACCGATGTGGATGTCAATTTTGAAGTCAAAGGGACAATCAAAGATTTTGCTTCCCAAAAGTCCATATTTTTTTGCTTGTTGAATCGCTTTTTGTAGCCGTTGAGTAGCGAGGGGATATTCGGCGCGAACGTAGAGCAAATCACGGTTTGCTCCTACTGCATAAGCAGCGATCGCCATTCCTTCTCAAACCAAATGAGGGTAACTTTCTAATACACTCCGATCCATAAATGCGCCGGGATCGCCTTCATCATCATTGCAGATAATATATTTTTGACCTTCTGGCATTTTCGCCACTGTTGCCCATTTCAAGCCAGTGGGATCACCTCCACCACCACAGCCTCGCAATCCACTGCGAGTAATTTCCTCAACAACTTCACTGGGTGTCATTTCATGTATGGCGTTGTAGAGAGATTGATACCCACCAACGGCAATGTATTCTTCGATGCGTTCGGGGTTAATTTTTCCTGTGTTTTCTCTGATGATGCGAAGTTGATCAGAAAAAAATGGGTGTTGAGAGTCCCCTTTAGTAACTTCGGTTTGACCTCCATTGAGTGCATCGATAATACTAGCAGCATTTTCGGGCTCTACTTCTTCGTAGATAATGTCGTCAGGTTCGATTTTTACTAGGGGGCAAGGTCTACAAAATCCCATGCAGCCTACTCCCACTACCTCGACACACTCTTCTAGCCCGGCCGCTTTGACTGCATTCTTCATATTTTTCATTACCTCTACAGAGCTAGCAGCTAGGCAACCTGTAGATGTGCAGCAGTGAACCAGAATGCTTTTTTGCCTGTTTTTTTTCGGCTTCGGCAATGTCAAGCAAATCTTGATAGTCCATATTTGGTTCTCCTCTATATATCTCTGGTTTTGTTGTCAGCGAAAAGAGAATTTTTGGAGTTATATGAGGTCGTTTTTATGATTTTTTCAGACTACAGAATTCATCATTACTCTCATATGAATATTCAAGCGTTACAACTTTTTTTTCTGGCTGTAAGTATCTCTAAGATAAACAAATATAAGTCTTTAAACCAGATCAAATTTTTCCTCAATCTCAAAACCTGCTCATCTTTTCTGTATGACAATTCAACAATTGCTTAATCTCTGGATTTCTATTAATTTAACCTTGAATTTTTGAGTTGTTTACTTCTCTTGCCAACCTTGATTTTTTGACATTACTACTTCTGGAGTTTGTTTACCTGCAACCCTACCATCAAAAACTACTGCTGGGGCAATACCACAAGCTCCCAAGCAACGGGCAGCCATGAGAGACATTTGATGATCTGGGGTGGTTTCTCCTACTTTTATTTCTAATTCTTTTTCTAGTGCTTTAATTACCTCGCCACCACCTTTTACATAACAAGCAGTTCCCATACAGACGACACAAGTATGAGCCCCACTAGGCTTCAGTGAAAACAGATGATAAAAAGTAGCGACTCCATAAACCCTGCTTAATGGTAATTTCAAACCTCGCGCTATATACATCAAAACATCTGGCTCTAAATAGCCAAATGCTTCCTAAGCTTTATGCAATACCTCAATCAAAGAATCTTGGCGATATTGATTTCGCTTCATTGTAATATGTAACTGTTTGAAGCGTTTATCACCACTAGGATTACCCTTTTTTCTTGTTGAGCATCTTTGCTTTTAATATCTTTTGTGGCAGTTTCCATATTTTTGTCCCTCAACTTAATTTTATTGGTATATGCTTCTGATAATAGCCGATATGTACCTAATATTTACTGCTTTTTTTAGTTAAGTTTACGAAATTTAACTCCCCTCTATTTTTGCATATTGCAGTTGTGCAAGAGAATTTTATTTACATTTTATGACAATCCTCTTTAACTTCTTTAATAAACAACTTTTTTGTGGCTTAAACTAACTTAAACTGACTTGGTTCAAAGGAAGAGGAATAAAGGTAAAATAATAATATATTAGTATTCGTTTGTAAGTTTTTTCGTAGATATTGAATTCAACTTCCTTTACTTTTGATAACAGTCAAACGTTTTTTGACGCTACAATTTCAATTGTATAAATTAATAAATATCAAGAACGCCATGGATTTTATGCTCAGTATCATCTAGTTAAATTATCGCTACAGTCAGCCGGAATCAATCCCTTTAAAATTAATATTTTGGTTCATTCTAATTATCTAGAAGTCCAAATCATTAAAATTGCTAGGACTTTTTTAAATCGTCGTTTACAGGATTTTGTAATCTTAACAAGGGAGGATATTTACGCACCTGATGCAATTGATGCTTTGTGACAGTCTGTAAACCCTGAATAATTTTGAAGTTGAGAGCAATATAATTGATGATAATTTCTTCTTTTGAAGACTATAATATCAAAAGAAATAACCAGCCTGTAAACTCGAATTTATGTCTACATCACAAATACCAATAGATATTGAATCACCCTCGAAAACTTCTGAAAATCAACCAGAAGATTTGGAATTCCTTACCCCAGATATTAGTCAGATTGTTACAGAAGATGAGACTCCCGTGGATAACTTATTTTCAGAGAAACAACAAAGATTATTAACCACTACTTTGTATAGTTCTTTTCAGACCGATGTGCCATTTTTAGCAACTGCTAATGCGGGGCTTTTCTATGGACAAAAACGACCTCCACTTGTACCAGATGTGCTTCTGAGTTTGGGGGTAAAAGTACCACAAGACTGGAGTCAAGAACAAAATCGTTCTTATTTTGTCTGGGCGATGGGTAAACCACCAGAGGTAGCAATTGAAATTGTCTCTAATAGAATTGGCAATGAATTAGGTAGTAAATTACAAGATTATGCTGTGGCGGCAGTCGATTACTATATAGTTTTTGACCCACTAAAACAACTAGGTCAAACAATTGTACGAGCCTATCAATTAGAATACAACTCTTATGTAGAATTGGAGAATTTATTTTTGCCACAAGTGGGATTAGGTCTGACGATTTGGAAAGGTATCTTTGAAGGGAAAAAAATGATTGGCTGCGCTGGTGTGATGAATCTGGTAATATTTTACTAACTGGGGATGAACGAGTAGAAAATGAACGTATACGAGCCGAACAGGAAAAACAACGAGCTGACAAACTCGCAGAATTTCTGCGAGAAAAAGGGATTAACCCTGATGAAGTTTTCTGATTATTAGAAGCAGGTAAATTTAAAAGGTGAGTTAAATCCTCTTTTAATTTAAGACTACCAAATTAAAATTTGTGGAGAGATTTACATTCAATATGTCTCAAGTAGCAGAAGAGATTCGTGTATATGGGTATTGTTCAAGGTGTCGGTTTTCGCCCTCATGTTTATCATATTGCTAAAACATTAGGGTTACGTGGTGAAGTCAGTAATGATGGGCAAGGTGCATTAATCAAAGTCGTGGGCGATCGCTCCACTATCGACACATTTATCGACAAAATTCATTCTGAACGCCCTCCACTTGCTCAGATAGAAACCATTACCCGCCATCCACTCCCTCAAACAGATTTCTCTGACTTTATTATCACTTCCAGTATCACTAACACTGTGCGCACCAAAATAGCCCCCGATGCTGCTACTTGCCCCACTTGTAAAAACGAAATATTCGATCCCCTGAGTTGCTGGTATCCCTATCCATTCACCAACTGTACCCACTGCGGCCCTCGCCTTAGTATCATCAAAAAATTACCTTATGACCGCCAAAATACCAGTATGGCAAACTTTAACCTTTGCCCAGAATGTCAACAAGACTATTCTGAACCTCTTAATCGTCGCTTCCACGCTCAACCCACCGCCTGTCATGTTTGCGGGCAGAAAGCTTGGTTATAAAGAGCTGATGGTAAAGCTGTCAGTGCTGATATGTTTTCCATGCTGGATGACGTGGATGCAATTTGTACTCTCCTCCAAAAGGGGGATGATTCTTGCAATCAAAGGATTAGGAGGTTTCCACCTAGCCTGCGATGCGACTAATGAGGAAGTAGTCAAAAAATTACGTCATCGCAAACGCCGTCCGGATCAACCTTTAGCCTTGATGGCACGGGATATTCAGGTGATTTCTGAATATTGCAGTATGACTCAGGTGGAACGAGAGTTACTCGAGAGTAGTGCAGTTCCCATTGTTTTGTTGCAGGCAAACGGTGCGAAGCAGGTGGCTCCCAGTGTTGCACCAAGACAAAATACTCTGGGTTTCATGCTGCCATACACGCCACTGCATCATTTAGCATTGCGTCGTTTGAATATTCCGATAGTGCTTACCAGTGGCAATTTTGCTGATGAACCTCAGTGTATTGATAATCAAGAAGCACGGGAAAATTTATCAGAAATTGCTGATTATTTTCTCATACATAATCGCCCTATTTTTAATCTGGTTGATGATTCGGTAGTGTGAGTTATTCAGGAAACTCCTCAAATTCTCCGTCGCGCCCGTGGTTATGCACCTGCACCAATTAATTTACCTCCAGGATTTGCCGAGATGCCACCGATTTTAGCCATGGACAGTGAGTTAAAAAATACTTTTTTGTTTGTTACGAGATGGGTAGGCTATTTTGTCTCAACATATTGGGGATTTGGAAAATAGTTTGGCTGCTACAGCTTATCAGGAAACTTTGAATCTTTATTTGGGTTTATTGGAGGCAAACCAGGATGTAATTGTTGTTGATAAACATCCAGAATATTTATCAACAAAACTAGGTAAAGAATTGGCTGCTGCAAATGGTTTAAATTTGATTGAAGTACAGCATCATCATAGCCAGATAGCAGCTTGTATGGTTGAAAATGGATTAGATATTGACTCCTAGCCAGTTTGAGGAATTGCTCTGGATGGGTTTGGTTATGGAGAAGATGGAACTATTTGGGGAGGAGAATTTTTCTGGGCAGATTATCGTGGGTTTCAACGGTTAGGAACTTTTCAAGCTGTGGCAATGATTGGAGGAGAATAAGCTATTTATCAACCTTGGCGTAATACTTATGCCCATTTGGTAACTACTTTTGGTTTAGATTTTTTTCAGGATTACAAAGATTTAGAATTATTTAATTTTTTACAAACAAAACCTCTAGGCCTCCTGAATCAAATGATGGAAAAAGGGATTAATTCCCCTCTAGCTTATTCTTGTGGACGGTTATTTGATGCGGTGGCTGCTGCATTGGGAATTTGTCGGGAATCTTGTAGTTATGAAGGCCAACCGGCAATAAATTTGGAGGCTTTGGCAGCAGAGTATTTATTAAATGATACTAAAGAAATTGATAACCCTCAATTTTATATGCTCAAGTTAGATACAGATAGTAGGTTCCTTCTAACTTGTCTAACGCCACAGCCAATGTGGCAATCCTTACTGATAGACACAAAACAAAGTGCTACTCCTGCTCTGATGGCAGCGAAGTTTCACCATATTAGCGATCGCTATCGCTAATATGGTGGCTGAGTTACATCAGAGTAGGGGGTTTAATCAAGTAGCTTTGACAGGAGGGGTGTTTCAAAATCAAGTATTGCACCAGGGAGTGAGCGATCGCCTAACCAAAATCAGACTGGAAGTGTTAACTCACAGTCAAGTTCCACCGAATGACGGTGGTTGCTCTCTAGGCCAAGTTGCGATTGCTGCTGCTAGAATGGAAGATAAATAATCAAGATATGCCTATATAACTAAGTCTACATTTAACTCGCCCAGCCAAAAAACAAGCCCCCTCCCAATCAAATCGCCTCAGAATCACAGCCCCAGATACACATCAAGTACTTAACA
>JAJEAQ010000738.1 GCA_022822685.1 Trichodesmium sp. jk18x7bins.61 | reverse complement strand
TTCCTTACGGAATGCGTAGGCTCCGCTTGAGCCTGTCGGCGACAGACGAAACATGTCGGCGACAGGCTCAACAGGTCGCGCGTCTTCCTTTCTTCCTTCGGAGATGATCAGTTGTTTTCGTAAAGCGTCATTAATTATACTCCCTACCCATGAACCTGGCCATCGATAAAAATAAGTAGCAACGGTTGGCCATGGCGGTAAATCGTGGGGTAGCCCCTGCCATATACACCTATTATGCAACAGGTAGAAAATACCATTAATGATTTCTCGTAGCTCGACACTACGAGTTCTACCCCATTGCAATTGCCAGGGGAGCAGAGGTTTTAAAATTTCCCACTGTTCATTACTAACATCACTCGGGTAAGCAGCTCTAGTCATGGATTATGGATTGATATTCAAACTATTCTATCTCGGCTGAAAAACAGCCCTCGCTCTGTCTTACAAAACTTTACAAACAGTCTCTTAACAAGTGTTTAACTGTTACTACGAGCTCTGTGGGCTGGAATGGTTTAGCGATGTAGGCATCTGCGCCTTGCTTTAAGCCCCAGTAACGGTCAAATTCTTCTCCTTTTGAAGAACACATAACTACTGGAATACTCTTAGTTTTAGGATGGGATTTGATTCTCCTACAGACTTCATAGCCATTCATTTTGGGCATAACAATATCTAATACGACTAGATCGGGTGTCATATTTTGTAGTTGCGACAAGGCTTCTATTCCATTAGTAGCAATGGTAACTACTAACCCGTTATCTTTGAGAAGCTCTGAGATCATCTCTCTTTGGGTAACGCTATCTTCCACAACTAGAACTTGGCTATTTTCTAGAACTTGGCTCATTTTTTTCTACCTGATAGTTTTAGTTTAGATTTATTGATAGTTAAAATATTTGTATTGATTGACATGATCTGATTTTATTTTTTTTGCCTAGCTTAATTAATTGAGATGTCAAATCACCAATAGATATTCATTTGGTTATAAATTTGACTTCCTGGTAACTCTTTACTTATGATAGCAGTATTAATCTTTTTAGGTGGTTTGATCTTGAACTTACTATGAGAGCCACACCTCAAAGGTTTTGGTTTGGCGATGAATCACAAAAATATTGCTGAAAAGTCAAAAGTTGTACATAGTAATTTCTCCAATCATACCATAATAAGAATTAACTTCCTTGAAGTTATACTAATTGTTGCTAGGATCAAAGTAAGATGTACTAAAAGCTAATGGTTTGGTTGATGAATATCACAGTTAAATGCCTGTGAAAAAGGCTACATATTATAACATAATTTAATCGCCATCAACGTAATTTTTTGTAGTTGTAAAAACTCTAAATGGGAGATATATAAGAGGTAGGAGAGGAAGAAGTGAAGGAGAGTTTCAGACAATCAGAACTATCTAAGTAGGTAGGCACTATAAAACAGATGTATGTTTAATTTTGTAAAATAATCTGAAATAACGTATTCATAATTGTGGGTTAGTTTGACATTTTGTTACATAACTTGATTTTTTAATGCTCACCTACTTAAAACCTCCAAGAGAACTGGGAGTATAACGGTCAGGTAAGCTTCGTATAGTGAATTGGAGGCAGACTGATCTTGTTATCTGACATGAGTGATGATCTGATTTTCAAATTGGTAAATCAAGACATTAAAAATCTTAATCTGACCCTCGCTACTGGTGGTCAGTTTGAGGGTTGCGCCCAAGTTTGAATCAACACTGCTCGAACAAGAGGAATAAATCACCACCGTTGGGTAGTCAGTTTGGGAATTCTCAGCCAGTCGAATTATTGAATTTCTTGGGATGGAATACTGTTGCCTTTAATTAATATCAAGGGAAGTTAGCTGCTCTAGTTGTTATACCAAGGGTAAAAAAAAGAATGTTACAAATGATTGCTGGAAAGCCTATCCCTATGGGGATTTTGCTATAGCAGTGATTATTCAAATTGCTATTAAGAGGATTCAGCAGCTTGCCTTGGTTGTGTAGCAGGGATTTACTTTGACAACTTGGCCTCCATGATCTTGCGACTTATAGCGCTTCGCTCTCACATATTGACAAATCAGGATTAAATCTCCTTTTACTGAGCAGTTCCCCTGTTTCAATCTGTAACTATACCAGCGCTTCGCGCTATATCTTCTGCCCAGTCAAGATGCCTAACAATTCTAGAAAAATAATGTCCTAATTTGCCTACCTATTCCCCTGAGAAACCTTGAATTCAGAACAAAAAAAATGGAAAATTTATTTCTGCCAGTTCCCTAAGCTAGTGAAAACCTTGCTGACCAACTGTACCTTTTTTAACATCTTTGGCTTTTGACTCCGAGTATTGGCCAAACTCTCATCTACTAGATATTACTTTTTTTATTTTTTGATTTTAGGGGTATGGATGGAGGATTGTGAAGTTTTGATCTACCTTGAACGTCCAGTTGATCTTCTTGCTCTTTGGATAACGTTCTGTCAATGTGAGAACTTGTAGCTAATCCAGGTCCAATATACTTCTCCACTAACATTAATAATTCACTTTCTCCAAAAGGTTTGGTGAAGTAGTGGGTAGCACCAACGATTCTGGCCTTGACACGATCAATAAATCCTTCTATACCAGTAAGCATAATAATGGGTGTTTGGCGAAATGCTGTAGAGTGACGCAGCATGGCACAAATCTCATAGCCATCTAATTCAGGCATAGCAATGTCACATAAAATTAAGTCTGGCTTAATATGAAATACTTCACCTAATGCGTTGAGGGGATCGCTGAGGCTACTGGCTTCATAACCATTTTGACTGAGAATTGATTCAACTTTTTCCTGAATAACTACATCATCATCTATACATACTACTTTAGGAGTTTTTGTTTCTCGTTGTAACGGCTTTGTTTTTTTGACGCTTGTTTCTGAAGATTCTTCCAGGAGTTGCACTATCCCTTGTTGGACAAAGGGATAAATGGCCTTAGCTACTGTTAATACATCTCTGTTTAAGTATCGAGCTATTTGCTGCATGGATGTTTGGCCATCAGACCAATTACTTAACATATTAAATATGTGTGGTTTTAATGCTTTCTGCAACTGGGCCGGGTCTGAAATTACTGGACATTGTTCGGGAGACTGAATATAAGGAGAAAACTGATTCCATTCTTGTATCTGCTTCATCATCTTAGCCAGTAATGAACTAATTTCTAAAGTTGTTAGTTGAGGTGTGAGTGCTGGACTAAGCTCAAAGATAAATGAACCTCGACGAAGACTGAGTAAGCTGAAGAGAGTTTCACGCACCATATTATGGATAATAATGCGTCCCTGAACTGGCGTGAGAATACCTTTTTCTAGCAAAGCCCATAAGTATCCATACTCAGATGCATTGACTGCAGTAACAGAAGTAACTTTTATTTCGTCAAGATCCCGATCTGCTTTGTAGTGACGTAAATAATCTCTTAAACGAGATAAACTACCTGCACTTTGAGTTGCATAGATAATCTGACCATTGAGAAAAAATACAAACCAAGATGATTCCGTTGGGAAGTGGTATGTAGTTTCAGAAACATTGCTGACAACTGGTGAGCTGTAGGCCTTAACGAAAAGTTCACCGGTTCTCTGACCTAACTCTATAAGTTGCAGGATACTGCGGATATCAATTTCACTCAAATTTCCCTGCATGCAGCTTGTAAATATAATTGATGACCAATATATATAAAAAGAAGACTAACTATGTTAGTAAAAGTATAGTCAAATATAGATATACTGATGAGCATTTTATGACTTAAATAACTTAGATAGACTCAGGTTTAACCTATGTGCGGTTCGTTTCTAGCAAGAACCCCTAGCAACTAGGGACGTATGGCTAGAGTCCAGACCATGTATTCCCACACATGGCGGATAACTGAGTTAAGAATGTGGGTGAAGCCTAGGCTAAGTCCCACCCGCTAAGGAAG
>JAJEAQ010000056.1 GCA_022822685.1 Trichodesmium sp. jk18x7bins.61 | reverse complement strand
GTATGAAACAGAAGATAGGCATTATGCTCACGTTGATTGTCCAGGACATGCTGACTATGTAAAAAATATGATTACAGGTGCAGCTCAGATGGATGGAGCAATTTTAGTAGTTTCGGCTGCAGATGGCCCCATGCCACAAACCCGCGAGCATATTCTTTTGGCTAAACAAGTAGGGGTTCCTAATATAGTTGTTTTCCTCAACAAACAAGATATGGTAGATGATGAAGAACTTTTGGAATTGGTTGAACTAGAAGTTCGAGAACTCCTAAGTAACTATGATTTTGATGGTGACAATATCCCAATTGCTGCTGGTTCAGCTTTACAAGCAGTGGAGGCACTGACTGCCAACCCAAATATTGGAAAGGGTGAGAATGAGTGGGTAGATAAAATTATGGCCTTGATGGACGCAGTAGATGGGCATATTCCTACACCAGAACGTGAAGTTGATAAGCCATTCTTGATGGCAGTTGAGGACGTATTCTCCATTACTGGTCGGGGGACAGTGGCCACAGGCCGGATTGAACGTGGAAAAGTTAAAGTGGGAGAAGAAGTCGAGTTAGTAGGGATTAAAGATACCCGTAAAGCCACAGTCACAGGTGTGGAAATGTTCCAGAAAACTTTGGATGAAGGAATGGCTGGTGATAATGTCGGGTTACTATTGCGTGGTATGCAGAAAACTGATATTGAGCGTGGTATGGTATTAGCAAAAGCAGGCTCTATAACTCCCCACACGACGTTTGAATCTGAAGTATATGTTCTGAAAAAAGAAGAAGGTGGTCGTCATACCCCTTTCTTCCCTAATTATCGACCTCAGTTCTACATCCGAACCACAGATGTGACTGGTACGATTAAGTCCTTTACTGCTGATGACGGTAGTGCAGTAGAAATGGCAATGCCTGGCGATCGCATCAAAATGAATGTTGAACTAATTAACCCAGTTGCGATTGAACAAGGTATGCGTTTCGCAATTCGCGAAGGTGGGCAAACTATAGGCGCGGGTGTTGTTTCTAAGATTGTAAAGTAGAACAACTTTCCCTTACTCCGGGAGAAGCCCCCCACTGAAAATTTCAGTGCGGGATTAATCCCGGCAGATGCTCTATAATTAAGAAGTTAAGTGGGGTATGATGCTCACCTCACTATATAATTCTGTGAACAGAAATACCTCTGCTATAAAGTTACGACCATGATTAATGAAAATTGAGCATCTTCATTCCTCACCCTTACCCTCACTCCTTACTTAGGAAAAATCATTAGCGTCAGTGACGAGAGAGTCAAGGCTGTTCATAGATTAAGAGAAAAACTGAAAAATCTGAACCTAGAAAATTAAAGATAAATGGCCACAATTCAACAACAAAAAATTCGGATTCGCCTGAAGGCTTTTGACCGCCGTTTGCTTGATACGTCTTGTGATAAAATAGTAGATACGGCAAATAGAACAGGGGCAACAGCTATTGGGCCAATTCCACTACCAACAAAGAGACGCATTTATTGCCTACTGCGATCGCCTCATATTTATAAAGATTCACGAGAACACTTTGAAACTAGAACTCATCGTAGAATTATTGATATTTATCAGCCCTCTTCAAAAACAATTGATGCTTTAATGAAACTTGATTTACCAGCAGGTGTAGATATTGAAGTGAAACTGTAGAAGGTTTAGTGGTTTCGTGCCCAAATAATTCTTTTTATTCAATAACGGTTATGTTCTAAATATTATTTGCTGGAGTTAATCTCTGGTATTTACTAGCTTCGGATCTTTTCATCATCGTTTTACCAGGCTCCAAGTATAGCATTACTGTTTGAAAATGGCTCAGAGAGTATTAATACCTAGGTCAGTTCTAGTTTTTGTACTATTCTTTGGGTGACAAATTGACGTACCGAATGTGGGGTGAAAATATCCAAATATAGAAAAATCCGTTAAAGTATAATGAATTGTAAATGCCAAAACTCTATTAATAATAAATAATGGAAAATGACATCCTCTTCTGTAGCTGTTCGAGAACTTCCCTTATTTCCACTACCAGAAGTAGTATTATTTCCTGGTAGACCTCTACCACTACGCATCTTTGAATTTCGCTATAGAATTATGATGAATACGATTCTAGAAAGCGATGGTAGATTTGGGATTTTAATGTGGGATTCTACTCAATATCAAGTTGCAGCAACCGGATGCTGCGCTAAGATTAAGGATTACCAGCGTTTACCTGATGATCGGATGAAGATTTTGACATTTGGTGAGAAGCGATTTAGAGTTTTAGAAACAGTTAGGGAAAAACCTTATCTAATTGGTTTAGTTGAATTTATAGAAGAGCATCCCTCAGAACAGGAGCTTGGAGATTTAGCAATTCAAGTTGAGGTCTTACTTAGAGATGTAATTCGTCTTTCTGGAAAACTTATGGATCAGAGGATAGAGCTACCAGAAGATATCCCTAGCCTACCAGAGGAATTATCATATTGGGTAGCTAGTAATCTTTATGGAGTAGCAGCAGAACAACAAGCTCTTTTGGAGATGCAAAATACTGCTGCTAGGCTAGAAAGAGAAGTAGAAATTCTCACCTCCACCCGCAATCATCTGGCTGCGAGAAGTGTTCTTAAAGACACTTTAAAGTAGAATAATAGAATTTTAGATGACTCTGGGAGAAGCCCCACACTGAAAAACAAATGTGGAGTCTGTGGGATTAATCCTGGGGTTTAATTTTGTCTAATAATCAGACCTCGCCCGTAAGGGCGGGGTTTAAATCATAGAGACAGAGCTTCTGGTCTGAAATCGGAAACATTGAATCTCAAGAAGCGTTCGCCGAGTATAGAGCTATTTTTTTCCTTTGAAACTCTATCAGATTTGGCTTTCTTTTCAGAGATTTTCTAGTTCTTTTCCATCTAGAGTTTTTTTGAGGATTCTTCTTAAATGACGTTCACTTAGACTAAGAAAGTCTTTCTTTTTTTTAGCATAAATAATAGTTGATGACTATGATAACTTCGTTGTTGTGTGTCTAATTTCCTCTCAATTTCCCACAAATCTTGTGCCATCCATTTTCTTTTTCCTCCTGTCCTTGGACTATGCCATAATCCCATTAGTCCTTGCTGATTCCACCGATGTATTGTTTCTCTGACTGTCTGTTTTGACCATTTCAAATAAACAGCTATTTTTTCAACTTTCCATCCCATCGATGATAGTCTTAGTGCTGAAGCTCTGTCTCTAGTTCTTTGTGGAACTCCTGAAGCTTTACTTAATTCAAATCAAGTTTTTTCTTGAGTCTTGGTTAAAAATACTCTTAAGGGAGGAGATAACATTGATCATACCAGAAAAATTCCTTCTGTTATTATCTAATAATTCCCTCAGAAAAAATCTCAAAAAATACAAGAATATTAGTATTGGTTGGACGGACTGCTCAATACTAATGTTCGTGCGGTTCGTTTCTAGTAGGAACCCCTAGCAACTAGGGATGTATGACTAGAGTCCAGTCTCTGTAACCCATACAGAGCGGATAACTGAGTTAAGAATGTAGGTGAAGCTACCAGTAATCTGGTACCAAAAAGCTAGTCCCACCCGCTAAGGAAGGCGTGAATCCCTATCTGGCCACACCGAAAGAAACCCTACCCGGAATCTTAGAGTGAAGCTGGCATCAGGACTCAATCAGAGCTAAAGCGTATAGGCACACTGGAGTTAATGGGGAGTTGATATTGGAGAGATTACCAAACCTTCTGAAAAAGTGTCCTAAGTATATGAGCCAATGCG
>JAJEAQ010000324.1 GCA_022822685.1 Trichodesmium sp. jk18x7bins.61 | reverse complement strand
TTAACTACAACTTTACTATTAGATGTAAATAATCGTAAATCTAAATTTATACTCAACTTATTCCGTAATGCCAAGAATAAATTATTCTGTTTCACTTCAATATGAGATTCTAATTTAGGCACATCTGCTTCCAAGGCAGAGGCAGAATTTTTAAATTCTTCCGACTCTATAGATTGAAAAAAACGATTGAATTTTTCTTCTAAGTCAGCACCATTATAAAAAGGTATTGTGACTACTATTTCTTCGTTAGATATTTTTTCAGTTCTTCCATTTAACTCACGCACTCTAGTTTTTATACTTTTTAACCATTCAGAAATTATCTCTCCATTAAAACTACTTAATTTGTCTTCTAGTTTAATATGTTGCACAATCTCACCATGGGTTTGACTCTCAAAATTTATTCCCACTTCATATTGAACACATCCACTCAGTAGTAAAATTGCTAATAAATTAATACAAATAACTTTCAGTATCTTCATGTCTAAGCCTGCCTTGTTGCTAAACGTGATTTACCTACACCATCGACATTGCTTTGCCTCCTGAGGTCGGAGCTACCCTATCGGTGTAGGTTTCTGATATCTGTTGAAGAGCCTCAGAACTTCCTGAAAAATTATGTCAGTTTTAGACTTAGCTACAACCACCTTATTCTTAAAATTCGTCATAGCTTGATTTCATATTAGAGTCATTATCACGTTTAGAGCCTAATAATTCTAGCTTATATACTCTAATCACAGGTTTAGAACGATTTGCCCCTGTGTTGCGGTCTTGCCAATGTTCAAACTTCAAGGAACCTTTTACCCCAATCAAGCTACCTTTACGAACATAATCAGCAGCAACTTCTGCAGTTTTGCCCCACATTTCCAAATTGAACCAGTCTGGCTCGTCAGTTCGACTGGTGAGGCGATTTACTGCCAAGGTTAGGTTGCAAACTACATCGCCTGATTCAAAATATTTGACATTAGGGTCTCCACCTGCTCTACCGACCAAAGTCACAACATTTAGACTCATCAAAAAACCTCCTAGAGTTTGGGAACCACCGTCTTTTAAGCGGTGGAGGAAAAACGATGCGACGGGTTTTAACCCGTATACTCGGAGCACAGCAACGAGAGGACTGAGCCCGCCCCATAGCTTGGCCTTACGGCCGGCTGCGCCGACAGCTAGGGGTTCCTGACATAATACTACCACTAAGTTGACATACTCCCGACGCTGCGCTTAAGCGACACTGTGGGATTCTTCAACGGAAAGATTTCCGAAAACATAACGCTGGCTCTAGTCCCGACGCTCCTCTGGCGGGAGAACACGAGACCAAGCGCCAGGCGTGTTAAATACTAACTAAGATTATAATTTTACCTCAAAATGATTGGGTGTTTGAACAGAATCCCCTGCACATTCCCCATCTATAATCTTTAATCTTTGATGCGCTCCGGGGGTAAGCGGGAGTGACGATTATGTGATGTAGGGAAGTTCCATGGAACGTCCCTACGTACGGTAAAAGCGTATAACTAGAGACACGACCTTTTTTTTAGAGACTGTTTGTAAAACTGAGATTAAATTATTGCGTAGGATGGGCCATGGGGTCGATATGTCCTCATAATACCCCGCCCTGAAGGGCGGGGTTTACCTCCAGGGCGGGGTTTAAATAAAGAATTTTAGTTGTCCGCCGCCGGCCACCAGAATTCAACACTCTAGCTATCTTAATATTTACTTTACAAACAGTCTCTTACACAACCATCATCAAGTTTTTTGTTGCTTGTATTTTCCTGGGATTAATTAAGTATGCATTTCTTATGATTCGCTCTTCTTCAAGAATCACTTAGATATGTATAACTAGCCAGACTACTTTCGTAATTTTGTAGCAGTATTCGCGACTCTTGAATAGTAATTTTTTCTTTCTGCAAAGCTGCCTCAGTTTGACAACGAATACTTTCAACTAAACTTTCAGAATTATACTGAACATAACTTAATACTTCTGTCATTGTGTCACCTTTAACAACATGTTCAATGGTGTAACTTGAAGGCTTTAATTTAATATGCACAACATTCACACCACCAAATAAGTTATGTAGATTACCCATTATCTCTTGGTAACCGCCTCCCAGAAACATTGCTAAATAATAAGGTTCATAGATAGAAGTAATTGCTTTTTGCTCATTTACTGATTTTTGATGCGTGGAATTTGGAGCGGAGCGATCGCTAACTTTCAGAGTATGTAATTCTAATAATGACTTAATTTCTCGCAAATCAATAAATTGGTCAATCTTTCCATCACTATCACAAGTCAAGTCAGCTAATATTGCTCTTTCAGCAGGCTCTTCATCTAACCGATGAATCGGCATAATTGGAAATAACTGATTAATTGCCCAACTATCGGGAGCTGATTGAAAAACAGATAGATTAATGTAGTAAATAGATGCCATGATTTTTTCTAGTTCTTCTAAATCATCTGGAATATACTCAGAGTCTTTTAATATTGTTTGAATCTTACGAAAACATCCCCAGTATAGTTGTTCTACTTTGGCGCGATCGCTCATACTTAGATAACCAAAATTAAACAAACTAATAGATTCTTCTTTAAATTGAATAGCGTCGTGATATGCTTCCTGGTAATTATCTTTACTGATAGATTGATAGGTTTCGTAGAGGTTTTGTAAAATTAAGTGCTCATCTTTTCCAATAACCACAGGTTCTTCTTTTGGCATTTGACTCACTCCTAACACATCAAAAACTAGAACTGATTGATGGGATGCAACTGCCCTGCCACTTTCACTAACTAATATGGGAGGTAATATATTTTTCTCCTCACAAGCTTCTTTCACTTCCGCCACAATATCATTAGCATAGTTCTGCATATCATAGTTTTTGGAAGCATAAAAATTAGTTTTAGAGCCATCATAATCAACTCCTAAACCACCTCCAACATCTAAATATTTCATATTAGCCCCTAGTTGAGCTAACTCCACATAAATTTGAGAGCCTTCCCGAATAGCATCTTTAATCACATTAATTGAAGAAATTTGAGAGCCAACATGAAAATGTAAGAGTTGCAAAGAATCTAAAATTCCGGCATTTTTTAACTGATTAACAACTTGAATTATTTCCGGAATATTGAGACCAAATTTGGCGCGATCGCCTGTAGTTCCTGCCCAACGACCGATACCTTTAGTACTTAGTTTTACCCTCACTCCGACAACTGGTTGAATATTTAATTTGCGACTAGCTTCTATGGCTAAATTTACTTCTTCCACCTGTTCAATCACAAGAATTGGTGTTTTTCCTAATCTTTGAGCTAGCATTGCTGTCTCTATATATTCTCGGTCTTTATAACCATTACAAATGATGAGTGCATCAGTAGTATTTAAGGCCGCTATAGCAATTAACAATTCTGGTTTTGAACCAGCCTCTAAACCAAATTTATGAGGTTGACCAAATTTAACTATTTCCTCTACTAACAGACGATTTTGGTTACATTTTACAGGGTAGACACCGCGATATGTATTTTTATATTTATAACGAGCGATCGCCTTAGAAAAACAAGCATTTAAACGCTCAATTCTATCTTCAAGAATATCTGAAAATCTAATAATTAATGGTAGTCCTATATTTCTTTGTTTGATAGATTCAACAAGTTCATATAAGTCTATAGAACCCCCTAAATCACCTTTTGGGGAAACTGTAACATGACCAGCAGCATTAATAGAGAAATAGGGACTACCCCAGCCTTGGATTCTATATAATTTCTCGCTATCCTCAACTGTCCATGATGTTTTTTGTTGAGAGTTGATCTGATTAATTTCTCTGTTATAAATATTGGTTAATGATGTATTATTTAAAATCTCAGAGTTATTTGGATTGATAGTTGAGTGTAAGTTCATTATGTAGCAACTAGACTAAATTTGAGATGATCTTAACTTAAAGCAAGAATAAATAGGGAAGAAAGCTGTAGGGTAGGCCAATATTACACCTATTGACCACTGCTGTGAATAATTCAAAATTTGTCCACCTGAAATATGCCTGTAGCAAATTGGCGAGCAGAAGCTGTAGGGTAGGCCAATATTACACCTATTGACCACTGCTGTGAATAATTCCACATTTTCCCGCCTCAAATATA
The DNA here is from genome assembly GCA_022822685.1 of Trichodesmium sp. jk18x7bins.61. Lineage (GTDB taxonomy): Bacteria > Cyanobacteriota > Cyanobacteriia > Cyanobacteriales > Microcoleaceae > JAJEAQ01. Next base: position 1,507 of record JAJEAQ010000324.1, on the reverse strand, counting down.
GCAACCGCCAAGATGGTTTTAGCTACGCTACATGAAATAGGACGGTAATCGCCAGACATACTCAATGGCATCTCGTCAGCAATCAAAATTTTCTAGATATTACAGCGCTTTTCATACGGGTGAACCACATCGTCAAAACTGTAACCTTTGTCAGGACGTTCTATGGAAGGTCTCTACTGTGGTCTACTATAATGAAAACTGCTGTAACTAGAGGGTCAGGCCATTATTAGGCGATTCCGGGACGGATCGCTTTGCGAATCCCTATCTATAAAATACTACTTCTATTCTATGTCCTAACTGCTCTGGCGACTGCTATATATAGCGCTACGCATTAAGGTTAGGACATCCCTATGCTTGGCTCTTGCCTCTTGCCTCTTGCCTTTCAACCCATATTGTTGTCCTAACCAAAAAACGTACTGCTATACCTGTAGCAAATCGGCGAGCCTAGGTGGAAATCCCTTACTTCTGAAGTTGACTGGCCTGAAGTTGTAGGGTGGGCAAATATTACACTGATTGACCACTGCTGTGAATAAATCCACATTGGCCTACCTAAAATATGTCTCCAGCAAATCAAGGAGCAGAAGATGGACTCTTAGCTATCTATCAAGGTAGTCTGTATTGTGTATTAAGCAAATTTTTGAGGAGTATCAGTTTGGAACGCACCTTCATAGCTATTAAACCCGATGGTGTCCAAAGAGGACTTGTAGGCGATATTATCAGTCGTTTTGAAGCAAAAGGTTTTACCCTAGTAGGTCTAAAAATGATGATGGTCAGTCGTGAACTAGCTGAACAGCATTATGGTGTTCACAAGGAAAAACCTTTTTTTAGCGGATTAGTAGAGTTTATTATTTCTAGTCCCATAGTAGCAATGGTTTGGGAAGGTGAAGGGGTTGTTGCATCTGCAAGAAAAATTATTGGGGCAACCAATCCTTTGAGTGCTGAACCTGGTACAATTCGGGGTGATTATGGAATTAGTATTGGCCGTAATCTCATACATGGCTCAGATGCGATTGAAACTGCTAACGCTGAGATTAACCTTTGGTTTAAGGAAGAAGAGTTAGCAACATGGGAGCCTACTTTAACGAAGTGGATTGTTGAGTGAAGTACCCAACACCTACTATGGTTGAGGCGTTGGCTAACGGCCGACACCTAAGATAATACCAAATTCAAAAAAGGTAGTTACAGTCTTAATCTCTATATCCCTACCAGCAGAGAAAAGCATTGTAGCAATATTTTATGGAATTGGTGTAAAAAGATAAAAAAAGCTGGGGCGGGTTTAACTTAATGTTTGAACCCGCCTCTAACTTTTATATTAAAGACTCAAATGTGACACTCCTACACGTGACCCTTTCGCTAGCCTCATTCGGTTGGAGCTACGCTATCAGTGTAGGCAACTGAAATCTGTTTAAGACGGTCAGAACAACATCCAGGGATATACCCTTTACAGCATTTTATCGTGAGGTACGCGGGAAGCCCTACTTTAACATCCATAAATTTTTAATTTTAG
>JAJEAQ010000061.1 GCA_022822685.1 Trichodesmium sp. jk18x7bins.61 | reverse complement strand
CTAACTACCAAATTCAAAAAAGGTAGTTACAGTAAATCGTGAGTAGTAGGGGGGCAAATATTTAGTGATCACGCCCGCATCAATAAATTTGGCATTTTTTTGCCCACCTTGCATATACCTCTTTCTCAGTCTTAACCCCCTAAAACTTTGTAGCAATATTTATTGAAATTGATATAAATCCCCACCATTGTAGCAATATTTTATGAAATTGGTATCAGGTATTCTCAGTTAAAAAAAACTGAGAGTTCATGGAAGTTTAATCAATCCCTGCTAATATCAATTCATATTCTAAAATTATTGTAGGGATGTTCTATGGAATGCCCCTATATTTTTTGGGGAGATATTTTATGATTTCCTCAAATATATCGTCTCTGGTAGAATGCTACTTCTTTTTCTCAAAAATTATGCTATAGTTTGCGGCTAAAACTTTATGATTTAAAGAACAAAAAAATCTAAATAAAAGTTATTAATCATAACAAATAATATTTATAAATATCAAGTTTAATTGTAGTAATTTTTTTTGCAATTGGTATGATTATAAATTCATTAGTTTCCCTAACTATGCTATATTTATCACGGGTGCGCTGAAGCGCAACTCCGAACAAAATAAATTATTTTTGAGCATTGAGCTGAACAAAATGTTACTCCCTAGATGGGTAGAAAGAATACTATGATTGATAGAATTACAAAGGCTAAAAATAGGGAATTAATTAAAATATTTATAGGTGGTTTGGCTTCGTTGGCTCTCACTTTATATAGCACTACATTAATACTTTTAACTCCAGTGCATGCAACTACAACAGAAACAAAAATAGCACAACCGTCAGAGTCAAATCAACAAAACTCAACTAACAATACTGCGGAAACAGTCTGGTATGAGGGATATGAATTTTATCAGCAAAGTACTGTAGAATCTCTCAGAGAAGCGATCACTAAATTTGAAACAACTCTATCTATATATAAGACAACGGGTAATATTGAGAAGCAAGCTTACACTCTTTTCTACCTTGGTATTGTTTATAGGAGTTTAAGAGAAAACAAAAAAGCTATATCTTAGGAGAAAGTAACAAAGTTATAGAATATTATAATCAGGCATTATCTATGTTCCGAGAAGTGGACTATGCTAGTGGCGAAGCTAATGCTACTATGAATCTAGGTAATATCTACTCTAATCTAGGAGAAAAAGACAAAGCTATAGATCATTACAATCAAGCATTACCATATATCCACCTGTTTGACAATCTTTAAACATAGCCTCAATACCCATTCGAGACCGATAAATTTTTAAGACTTCATCCAAATTCTCAAGATTCGTCAACAAGTACCAAGGTTCTTTTTCTACCTTATTTTAGAAGCAGTCTTATTTACTCTCATCACTTTATAAAAAGGGTTTTAGAGTGCTTGTCACCCCGTGATACTTTTGATTTTAATGCTAACCGAAACATGGCAACAAGTCAGGAGTTATCTCAATATCAGATTGTGCATTTTGCTACTCACGGCTTTGCTAACAGTAAACAACCAGAGTTATCAGGTATAGTCATGTCTTTAGTGGATGAAGATGGTAACTGGCAAAATGGTTTTTTGCGACTAAATGATATTTTTAACTTGAATTTACCAGCAGAGTTGGTAGCATTGAGTGCGTGTAAGACAGCATGGAGGAAGAATGTTAAAGGAGAAGGGTTGGCGGGATTGACCAGAGGATTTATGTATACTAGTACAAAACGGGTGATAGGTTCGTTGTGGCGGATGGATGATGCAGCAACGACAGAATTAATGGCCAAATTTGATCAGGGAATGTTACAGCAGGAATTGTCACCAGTGGCAGCGTTACGGGCAACACAGTTGCAAATGTGGCAGCAGAGTGGGAAGAGTCCATATTATTGGGCTGCATTTACGTTGCAGAGTGAACGGCAGTAGAAGACAAATGAAATAGCCTGCCATAAGACTCGGAAAGTATCAGCACTATGGTTGCCTAGCACCCACCCCAAAATTCCAACTGGGAGTTACACAAAACAGGGTGATAGAATAGCCTCAAATTTAGACTGGCAGAGGTATTTAGGTCGAAGCAGGAGAAATATGGCCAAAATCACTACTTGTATACCACTACCCATCTTTGACTATTTACCAATACCCCTCTAGAGATATAGCAACCGCCAAGACGGTTTTAGCTACGCTACATGAAATAGGACGCTAATCGCCAGACATACTCAATGGCATCTCGTCAGCAATCAAAATTTTATAGATATTAACTAGAGGGTAGGGCCATGATTAGGCGCTCCCTATCTATAAAATACTACTTCTATTCTATTAACTAACGGCTCTGGCGACTGCTATACTAGAGTTTCTAGCTGAAGATGAATACCAGTTTCAAATCATTACTTCAAGGGTTTGCAGCGCATCAAATAGCAATTTAACTACATTATTAGAGTCATTCTTGTTTGCTGCCTTATATAATTCCTGCATATCAACCCCTGTAGATTTTAAGTAACTAGTGACTTTTTGATATTCCTCTGATTTTATGATATCTTGGCCATTACTAAGCTTTCTTACCTCCACACTCGCAGCTAACTTTATAATTGTAGAGATTGAGTCTAACGTTGATTGATTCTTTAGGTAAGTCGATCTATTTATATCTGGAGTAATAAATTGGGAAAATTTATTTTTATCTTTTTTGAATTTAGCCCCTATGTCGCTACGCAGCCCTTTGAAAATATCATCTTCTACAGCAGAGTCAGCCCCTTCTAAATCAGAGTCAGCCTCTTTTACTGTAGAATCCGAATCAGTATACTTACTCAGATCCCAAACAATATATCTTAGACGTTCTATATATTTCTTTGCTTCTTTTTTAGCTTGTTTATCTCTAAGTTTTTGTCTTCCCGTTATCGCTGCATTTCGTAAAAAGCTCATTCCATTCCCTCCTGCTCCAAATGCTGTAGCCACTATGTAAGCCGGTGTTACACCTAGTTGTGCTATCGTCAGGGCAATATAACCTATCGCTGATAAAGCTGATTGAAAGATAGTATAGCCTGAATTCAAACGACGATCTCGGTTCTTCTGATAAAGTTCTCTAACTAACAAATATTCTTCCAAATCATCTTTTGTTATTTCTACTTTTTCCCCTTTTTGATTTACGATCATAAATCCTTTATTTAGATCAACTCGCTCCATTGCTTTTAGATGTTTCTGAGTTTCTTCATTTTTAGCATAAGTCCTTAGGTATTCTATTTCTTGTAAGTATTTTCTGTCTTGTCTCTGTTTGTTTATCCGCCTAATTAGTTCAGCAGGTTGTTGAATCACATAGGATTTTTTTATTATTTCTTTCCCTATCCTAGATGCTGTATGAGGATTGTCTTCTTCCTCTACTAAACTAATTAATTTTATCAGGTTTTCCATTTCTATCGGTTGTATTTCCTTCCAGGTTATGTCCTCCCGCTCAGTTTGTGCTTCTCTTTCTGTCTCAGTTTGTGCTCCGAATTCCCACGGCCTTTTCACTTCAGTTTGTGCTTCTCTTTCTGTCTCAGTTTGTGCTCCGAATTCCCACGGCTCAGTTTGTGCCCCTATTTCCCTCTTGCTTTTTTCTTGCTCTAATTGGCGGAAGTATCCTGACATACCAGCAATGTCTGAACCCAATACCGGAGGGCTTTGAGATTTACGATTTTTATGACCAAGTCCATGGGCTTGTCTAGATTTTTCTTCTTTGCTAAGTTTGGATATTTTTTTTCTAATCTGTTCTTCCTGATTTTGCTCAATCGGTTTATATCCTTTTAGCAGAACCTTTTCTTGATCAAAATTCTTTTCCTGTTTCAGTTCTTCAATTCTAGAGAGTTGAGCTTGGCGAGACTGCTCTAATGCTTTAGTGTTCACTACCATAGAATGTCTTTCTGTATAAAACTTGGCAGCATCTTTCACGTCAGATAGAGTTATTTTGAATCTGTCTGCTATCTGTTCTTCCAGTTTGTCTTTTTTCTCCTTCATATCTTTGATATGATCTCTTGCTTCCGAGACCTGTATTAGAGAAAGCAGCACCTGTGACAGAGGCATTAGAGCCAGAAAAATAAACGGCATAGCATTAGCTGCTGGAACTGATGTCTTTAATACCCGCAGGAGATACTTGACCAGATCAGCTAGATATCTTAAATCTTTTACAGAACTGTTCCCTATTTGTATCTGTAACAATTCTACTTCCTTATCAGTAAGCTTATTACTACCTTTGTTCCATTTTATTACCTTTCTAACTACATCCATGGATTCCTTCAATATTCCTGCAATTGCTCCTACAACTCTCAAGTATGTATGACCCTGTGATTTGAGACTGGGGGACGAATGCTTCGACGATTACTTCTCCTGCATCATTTTTTTGCTCCTCTACTTCATTTAAAGAGGCATGTAGAAGAAATAAATTTCCAATTGTGTCTCCCGCTGCATTTGTTATCAGGCCTGCAATATTCTGAGTATAGTCAAAAGCCGTTTTGTTATTTGTTTGAGCGTATTGATTCAATCTCCTTGCTGTTATTAGAAAGTCTAGAAAGCCCTCTGTTGGCATAACATAGGGTTTAGTCTCTTCTATAGTGCGCACAGTTCTAGTAACACCTTGAGCCCCGTCCAAAAAGCTGTAGTGTACTTCATCCGTCATCTCACTTGCTTCTTTTAATCCCTCTGTATCTAAATCATGGTTAACACCAGAAAGAAAGCTAATTTTTGAAATTGCTTCAGGCAAATTAGGAATTATTTCATCTTCTGTGAATCCCCTCAAAGGTTCAAAGATTGAGAGCCATTGAGCAAGGCTGGCTTTATTGTTATAGGATTCTCTCCTCAGAAAAATCAAATACATCCCCAACATGTGTTGCTCTTGGAAAGAGCGTGATTCAGCATCTTTTTGGTAAATATGTTCATATTTGTTCTGTATCTCTTCTTTATTTGTTACCTCATACCACATTCGTTCTTTTTCTAATAACCCCAAGATTTTTTCTGGTTCTAAACTGTCGTTCTCATCTTTTTCAGTAGGCTGTGCTATTTCACAATACCATTTTAGCTGAATTGGTGGAAATCCTTCTAAACCTTTAATATCTATTGTTTTTTTAAACTCAAATCGTTTCTCATTTTTGTTATATTCCCAACTCAATTTACCACCTTCTTGATTTTTATAAGAT
>JAJEAQ010000369.1 GCA_022822685.1 Trichodesmium sp. jk18x7bins.61 | reverse complement strand
GTCTTCGCACTGTTTTATTTGCTCCTCTGTCAGTTTTTCATCACCAGTCAACTGTATTGATTTAGCCTGTGTATTTTGAGTCGCCTGTTGTGAACTTCCCAGTCTTTGCTCAAATATACTTGTGAATTCTACTCTTGACGGTTTTTTCTCAACAGGCGAATTCTTCTGTGGTGCTCTTGTATTAGTAGTTTGACTTTGATTCGTGAATAACTGAGTTGATTTATTTTGAGGTACTTGTTCGTAATACATTCAAAACTCCTATGATAAATTTACGGTGAATATATAGTTTTTCTAGGTGGCTGTACATTAACCGTAAATTTTTTTTTGTAGCGGAACGCTATGAACAAACCATCACGGGATAACAAACGCCTCAAATCCATTGTGGTAGCCTGGTTGAGAGTATTATATGTACGTAAAAAATCTCGGATATTTTGTAGATAATGATCATCATTAGCCTAATTACTTGAAAATGGTGTTGTATCATGTTTGGTAAAACTCTGATAATTAGGCTCGTTGTTAGAGACTGTTTGTCAAGTAAATATTAAGATAGCTAGAATGTTTAATTCTGATGGGTTACGGCGGACAACCAAAATTCTGATGAGTGCCAGAAAATATTTCCACGTTAGAGACTGTTTGTCAACTAAATATTAAGATAGCTAGAATGTTTAATTCTGATAGGTTACGGTGGACAACCAAAATTCTGATGAGTGCCAGGAAATATTGACCCCTCACCCATCCTACGCCTTGAAAATGGTGTTGTATCATGTTTGATAAAACTCTGATAATTAGGCTCGTTGTTCTGCTTTAGTCCTAAAGATATATTTGAGGTGCTAATAATTTGGAGGCAGCGTGCTCTTTGTTACTCAAGTCAAGGTAGAGCCATAACGCTGAATTTATAGTGAAATTATCATCTTGGAAATTTTTTAAAAATTTACGTCAGGCAAATCAACAATTTGCTGTCATTGGTTTAGGAAGATTTGGTCGTTCTGTATGTAGAACTTTACACGATTTAGGTCATGAAGTTCTAGCTATTGATAGAGAAGAAAAAAATGTCAATCAGGTTTTAACTAATGAATTGTGTTCCCATGCTTTACAACTAGATTCAACAGAAATTAATGCACTTAAACAAGCTGGTATTCTAGACTTTGATACAATAATTGTAGCTATTGGTAATTATTTAGCTGAAAGTATTATTACTACTCTAAATCTGAAAGAATTAGGGGTGAAGTTTGTGGTGGCTAAAGCTTCTTCTGAAACTCATATGAAACTTTTAAGAAAAGTAGGAGTAGATCATGTAGTTTTTCCTGAAAGAGAAATGGGTTATGAATTGGCACGATTACTTAGTAAACCTAAAATACTTGATAAGTTTGATATAGATCCAGATCACAGTATTGTAGAAATTATTGTACCGGATAATTTTGATGGTAAAACTATTTCCGAATTAGAACTAAGAAGTAAGTATGGTTTAAATTTACTGGCAGTTATGGATGAGGATGAAAGATTTAAAATTAATCCTCAGCCAAATACAATCTTAGTAAAAGGATCAGTAATAATTGTGCTTGGCTCTAATCAATATCTTCATCGCTTGCCAAATTAGCACTGACAAAATCATAATTAATGGCAAATAATTTCAGGTAGTTATGACAGAAATCTCACGTGATCAAGAAGCAAAAATCTTAACTAACATTAATTGGGTGCAAAAATATTTCCCATGGCTCTATAGCTTTTGGAAGTAGGCTCGTCCACATACCATAATTGGTACAACATTAACTGTGCTGGCATTAGCTCTAATTGCCATTTGCGCACGCTTTTTTTTGCATAAATCCAGTTTAATTTATAGCTTAATTCTATTATTTATAACATGGATAAGTTGTCTATGTAGAAATATTTATATCGTCAGTTTGAATCAGTTGGAAGATGTGGAAATAGATCAGATTAGTAAACTTCATCTGCCTCTAGCAGCTAGTGAATTTTCCCGGTTTTCTGGTCAAGATTTAATTTAGCAAGGTGGGTATTAACTATCTGCTATGTAGGTATGATGATACTCAGTGTAATTTGCTTGTCTAATGTTAATTTGATTTTTTTGCTGGTGACTCATTTTCTGGCTTTAAGTGTAATGTGGTGGCGTAGCCAAATAGTAGACTTAGAGGATAAGAAGGCGATCGCTCAATTTTATCAATTTATTTGGAAACTTTTTTTCGTGGAATATCTAATTTTCTCTCTGGCTTGTCTTTGAGGTTAAAATCAAGAAAATAGTAGTAGGGTGGGCAAGTATTGATTGCTCTCCCACTAGGATAAATTTGGCACGGTTTGCTCGCCTTACCCAAAATTTAGTCTCTATATTCCTAGAAGCAGAGCAAAGCCTTATAGCAAGATTTGATGAAATTGCGCTCAGGTAGGCCAATCTTGAGGGATTAATGTTAATGTTTTGAGCTGTCATATTGGCCCACCCCACGGCTTCTCCTATTTAAACCGGATTTAGTATAAGGCTGGAATTTGTGGGCGTTGACAGTGTAATGATTGAGGCGATCGCCCAGGACAATATTAACGTTTTTGCGTTTCCCTGCTGGACATAAAAAGCGATCGCCTCAATCATTGGGCGCTATATTACAGTGTTTTTTGCATAAGTCCTCTGTAATTACCTTTGTTGAGATCGTTTTA
>JAJEAQ010000709.1 GCA_022822685.1 Trichodesmium sp. jk18x7bins.61 | reverse complement strand
CTATATTATGACATTATACAGGAGTTAGAACCAGAGCGTTTATTATATTTAGCCATTAGAGAAAGTATTTTCGAGGAGATTTTTACTGAGCCTATCGGTAAAGTTTTATTGAAAAATAAACGTCTAAATTTAATTATTTTCGATGCTAAACAGGAGGTTATTTGTCAATGGATACCATAAATAATTATCATCAAATTATTACAGAAATTATAGGGGAATATGCTAGTTTGCCTTATGCTCACGGTAACTTACAGCGCAAGTTTGTTATTGGTGAAGACCACAAAAATTATTTGTTATTAACTATAGGATATTTGAAGGGAAAAAGGGTTCATGGTTGCCTGGTTCATTTAGAAATTATTAATGATAAAATCTGGATTCACGAGGACGGATTGGAGGATGGAATAGGGTCTGATTTACTCAGGGCAGGTATTCCGAAAAATAAAATTGTCTTGGGTTTTCATCCGCCGGACGTGCGACCTTTTACAGAATTTGCGGTTAATTAATGAGTAAAAGTGTATGGGATGCGAGTTATGAATAAATTAAATGATGTGTGCCTAAATATTGTTGATTGTGAGCAGAAAACAGCACCAAATCAAGACAAAGGAATTCCATCTATCAGATTTAATTGATAGTGTACCTCATCCAGAAACAGAGGAAAATGCTTATGTATTGGAAGTATTTAATGCCATAGGTGAATCTATTAATGTAATTATCGTGCCTATCTCTGCTGTTGAATCTTTGAAACAGAACGAAATTCTGTCTGTTCGTTCCTTAGTTGAAACAACCTGACAAATTATTGTTAATTATCCTGACTCCCACGACATATCACCCTGAAGTAAAACAACTGTGCCTAAAAATGTATTTTAATGCCATGGGATAGCCATAGCTAGAGTGACTCAAATCAATCATGCAACCATCATAAATTGGGTTAAGCAAGCAGCAGAAACATTATCTGATGAACCATTAGACTCCGAAATTCCAGAAATTACTCCAGATGGATGAATTACAAACTTTTGTGGGAAGTAAAAAGAACAAAGTCTGGATTTGGACTGTGGTTAATCATTGGAAAGAAGGAATTTTACCATGGACTATTGGCGATCTGGTCCCGTGGCGTCAGCCGTATCGCTCCTGCTAAACCTTTGAGTTATTCTGGCAGATAGTCAAATACTGGCATAGTTTTTGGTACGTGATAGATGGCTATCGGGTTGCTCAAAGTTACATTCAGCCCAGTTGAATCTGATTAGTAAAACTTACATGACTAGAGTTGAAGGTGAAAACAGTCGCTTGAGGCATTATTTAACTAGATTAAAATGAAAAACTTTGTGTTATTCGATCGTCCATAAAAATGCTGCGGTATTCTATTCATTCATTGCTGTACTACTTAAAATTTAAGACTGTGCCACTTTTTCTCTAAAGCATTACGCATTCACCAACGCCGAAGTTTTAACTAATATCATGTTCGGTTGAATACTGATAAATAAATAATGTGCTGTGCAATTGAATCTCCCTTTGACACCCCCCTGATTTAATCCCCCCGGCGCCCCCTTGAAAAGGGGGGAACTAGAGATTATAGGAATCGAAGTTTGTTATCACTAATTATGGGAACATGATATAAATTTTGCTTGATTAACTAACCAAAATGGCTTTGTTGCAGGGAGAGCTGACACACACCCTACTCAATCATACTTACAAGAATTCACATCCCATAAAAACTTGCAAAACCTCTGGTATTTTCACCCTACCATCAACTTGCTGATAATTTTCCAGAATAGCCGCCATTGTTCGCCCCACTGCCAAACCAGAGCCATTTAAAGCATGAATATACTGGGTGCCTTTTTTCTTTCCTTCTTTAAATCGGATATTAGCCCGACGAGCCTGAAAATCTCTAACATTAGAGCAACTGGAAATTTCCCTGTATGTTCCGGATGATGGCAACCATACCTCTAAGTCATAACACTTCGCGGCAGAAAAACCCAAGTCTCCAGTACACAACTCTAAAATTCTATAAGGTAACTTCAGTGCTTGCAAAATTGCTTCTGCATCTGCCACCAGTTTTTTATGCTCTTCCTCAGAATTATCAGGATGCACAATTTTAACCATTTCAACCTTATTAAATTGATGGAGTCGAATCAGCCCCCTAGTATCTTTCCCATAAGCACCTGCTTCTCTACGAAAACAGGGAGTATAAGTACAATGATAGATCGGCAATTGTTCTGCTGTCAGAATTTCATCCCGATAAAGGTTCATCGTTGAAACTTCCGAGGTAGGTATGAGCCACAGATCGTCTGCTTCACATTTAAAACTATCTTCAGCAAATTTTGGCAGTTGCCCTGTAGCTCTCAAAGACTGACTATTTACTAATAGAGGTGCCATAACCTCAACATACCCAGCTTGAATATGGCGATTGAGCATGAATTGAATTAGGGCGCGTTCTAATGCTGCCCCTGCTCCCATCAAGGCAACAAAGCGACTTTTGGCAATTTTTACCCCACGCTCAAAGTTGAGAATTCCTAGTGTTTCGCCTATTTCATAATGAGGGATAATTTTGGGATTTTGGGGAATATATTCATCACCCCAGCGTTTAACTTCAACATTTTCTGTCTCACTTTTGCCTATAGGTGTAGACTCGCTAGGGAGATTTGGAAGAGGTAAAAGAAAGGCTTCTATTTTGGCCTTTAACTCTTTTTCTTGAGGTTCAAGTTCACTTAGTTGGGCTTTAATTTGATTTCCGTCATCTTTTAAAGCTTGAATTTCTGAGCCTTTAGGATCACTGCCAGATTTAATTTTTTCTCCTACCTGTTTACCAATCTGGTTACTATGGGCTTGGAGTTGCGATCGCTTTGTTTCCAGTTGTCGCTGTTGTTCATCCAATTCTAGAATTGGCTGTAAGTCATAGTCACCACGACGCTTCAGTAATTCTTGTACAGTTTGTGGATTTTCTCGAATTTGTCTAATGTCTAACACAATTTTTTCCTAGACCGTTAATGTCCCATTTAAAATAACTATAAGGGGGTTGGACTGGTTTTCCCACTCCTCTGAGTGAGTCGGGCGGAAAGTTCCCTCTTGCATCAGAAAATGTTGATCTGCTACTCCCTTTCTCCCCGGCTCTCCTGCTATCTTAATCATCACTGTATAACCGGACATGATATGATAGCTCAATAGTAATTATAAAAGACTAACTTTTCCAGTTTATCCTGCTCAGTCACAGAAGCAAAAGTTGTTTTGACTAAAAAGCTTCAAGCAGGCTGAAAGCCTACGCCCAAAAATCATTAATTAGTTCAGGAAAATTACTTAGTTTCACGAAAAATCTATTTTTCTCTCAGGGTGATTTTTGCGTTCTGATACTAATAAAATACCTAATACCAATTAGGATCGAAGAATGTTACAAAGCAATATTTATCAGGAATAGGAATTTGTGGCCAACATTTATCCAAATGGTATACAATAAATTTAGTAATTTCTGTAAAAAAACATGAGACTTGTATATCCATTGGCAACTACAATACTCACAATATTTTGGTTAACTGTTCCAGTATTTGCTCAGTCTAAGTCTAATTCAATGGAACGAATCAAAACTATTCAACGTTTGTTAACTACTTATGAGTGTCGTGCGATTCGTTTCTAGCAGGAACTCCTAGCAACTAGGAGTGTATGGCTAGAGTCCAGCCCCCGAAACCCAAAACGGGGCGGATAACTGAGTTAAGAATGTAGGTGAAGCTGCAAAGCTAGTCCTACCTGCCAAGGAAT
>JAJEAQ010000425.1 GCA_022822685.1 Trichodesmium sp. jk18x7bins.61 | reverse complement strand
ACTAAAGAAGATATATATGACTTAGTAAAGGCCATAGTAGCTACTCAAAGGGATTATGGCGATCGCAGTGATCGTCACCATGCCAGGATGAAATACTTGCTCCATGACTGGGAATAGAAAAATTTAAGGCCAAGCTAGAAGAATATTTTGGTAAATCCATCAACCCTTTTAAACCTTTACCAGAATGGAAATATTTGGACTTTCTCGGATGGCATGAACAAGGAGATGGAAAGCTATTTTTAGGGATTTCTGTAGAAAATGGCCGTATTAAAGATGAGGGATCATTTCAACTCAAAAAAGCTCTGCGGAAAATTATTGATTTGTTTAAACTACCCATGTTGTTAACACCAAACCACAACATAATTCTCTATGGAATTGAACCACGGCAGCAACAAGCAATAGAAAAAATTTTGGCTCAACATGATGTGAGGAAAGAAAAAGATATTGATCCCTTAGTCCGCTATAGTATAGCCTGTCCAGCTTTCCCAACTTGTGGACTCGCAATTACAGAATCAGAAAGGGCTTTACCTGGTATATTGGGACAAATTAGGTTATTGTTGGACAAGGTGGGACTAGTGCAGGAGGATCTTGTGATTAGAATGACAGGATGCCCCAATGGTTGTGCTAGACCATATATGGCAGAATTAGGGTTTGTCGGTAGTGCTCCTGATGCCTATCAGATTTGGTTAGGGGGTTCCCCAAATCAAACACGACTGGCAAAACCTTATATCGACAAACTGCATATTAATAATCTGGAAGCTGAGTTGGAGGCAATATTTGTCTATTTCAAGCAGCAGCGTCAACCAGATGAAAGTTTCGGTGATTTTTGTAATCGTGTCGGTATTGAATCCATTCACCAGTTTGTAACCAACTATCAATCTAGTTTATCGATGAACACAGATATTAACAATTCAACCTTTACCTCAATCAACTCTGAAAACAATACTCCAGCAGTTACTGATGCTACTGCAACAACTCCAGAAACTAAATCTCAAGAAGAAGGGGTGACTACGAATGAGGAAAATAATCAAGTTAATCCTCTGGTAACTTTGACTCCCCATGTTGATAGTAGTCCCTCAATAAACTTGCCAACAACTGCAACTCAACTAACAGGTACAAATCCGGCAACAAATACAACTCAACTAACAGGTACAAATCCACCAATAACTAATGAAACTCAGCCAGTAAAAACTCTTGTATCTAGTGAAGAGACTAATACGAGTCAACCAGTAACTTCTACTATAGGTCAAGAAGTTAGTCAACCAGAACTTCCACCAGAGAAGCCTAAAGATACGAGCAAAATGAGACATCGGGTTAGTGTTCGAGATGAAATCTATACTCTCCTAAGAGAGGAGTCTAAACGTCAAGGTAAACCAGTAGTTCAATTAGCAACTGAAGCAATTGCAGAATACCTAGAAAGAATCAGGAAAAATGAAAGCTTAACTACTACTGATGAAATTTAATTCACTGCGCTCGTCATGAGCTGCATTCTGAAGAAAAAAAATAAGAAAGAGAGAATCAGGAAGAAGGATAAAACTCAGGTAATAATATCTCAATCTTCCCTCTCTATTTCAGTCGATATTGGGTTTAAGTCCCTCACGCTTCTTCCCAATTAATGGTATTCAATTAAAAGGGAAACTGGTTTGCCCACTCCCTGTTTAGGGTGAGACAGAAAGCTTCCCCATGCATAAATATATGTTAATCTGCTTTTTTACTCCCCGCCCTAAGAGACTGTCTATAAAGCAAATATTAAGACAGCTATAATGCTTAATTTTTGTGGGTTACGGCGGAAACTAACGCCTTGGTGAGTACAAGGACATGTTTCCGCCTCACCCACCCTACCCCAGAATTTAATCTGAGTTTGACAAACAGTCTCTAATTGATTTGTATTTATAGAATGGCTAATTTGCAAAGATTAGCGATCGCCCCGTGCCAGATTCATCAAGGGAATGTCTATTTAACCGCTGAACAACAGCATTACTTAGGTCGAGTTTTACGACTCCAAGCAGGAGAGCAATTTATTGTCATGGATGGTGAAAAAAATTGGTGGTTAGCTAAACTTATAACAAGCATCTCTAAAGCAAATGAATTAGCTGCAGTTTTAGAACAAGAAATTTCTATTCAAAATGAACTGCCAATAGAACTAACTCTAATTTCTGCTCTACCGAAAGGAAACAATTTTGATGAAGTGGTTCGACAAAGTACAGAATTAGGAGTTACTCAGATTTTGCCTGTCATTAGTTCTAGAACTTTACTCAAACCTAGTCAGCAAAAGTGGCAAAGGTGGCAGAAAATTGCCCGTGAAGCGGCAGAGCAATCGGAGCGTCAAATAGTTCCCACAATTAGGGAAACTCTAGAATATTCAGCAGCTTTATCATTATTTCAGAATCAAATTTTATCTGACCATAATAACTATAATAAATATATATGTGTAGCTCGTAATCAACAGACTCATTTGTTAGAAACTTTATTGGCTAATCAACCATCTGAATCAATAATAATTGCTACAGGGCCGGAAGGAGGTTGGACTAATGCTGAGATAGAAATGGCAATCGCTACAGGTTTCCAAGCAGTTTCTCTAGGCCAACGTATTCTCAGAGCAGTGACAGCTCCTGTGGTAGCATTATCTCTAATTACTGCTACTTTAGAGTAGGGAATAGTTATAGTCGACGCCCAAACGATATTATTCGGGGCGCCTCTACTTCAGAACCGGACGTGAGACTTTCGCCTCATCCGGCTCCTAGTTAGTCTGAGTTCTCACTCTGCTCATGTGTTCATAATGATGACAGTGGCTGTGG
>JAJEAQ010000784.1 GCA_022822685.1 Trichodesmium sp. jk18x7bins.61 | reverse complement strand
ATATCGACTACTCCTGCTAATGGAATTAACACCTGTACAGTACCAATTACACCAGCAATAGTTTGACCAACTTCTGCATCAGTGCTAGGAGCAATAGTTAATTTTTCAACTTTACCTAGCTCTTGAATATAATTTTCTCCTTTCTGCAAAATTTGCCTTTCTTTTTCACTCTCACTCTGTAAAATTGCCGTAATTTTTACTTTCGGTTTAACATCCACCTCAGCTCGCAAATTTCGCAGTGTTTTAATTACTCCAATTAACAACTCAAACTCAATCTCTAGATCAGGATTAATCAAAGACTTTTCCAGCTTTGGATAAGATTGTAAAGCCAAACAATCTTCCTCACCCACCTGATTCAAAGTATGCCAAATCTCCTCAGTAATATGAGGCATAAAAGGATGTAATAACCTCAAAATTCCATCCAAAACATAAGCTAAAGTTTGTTGTGCCACTAACTGAGAATTTGCATCATTTCCCTGCAGTCGAGACTTAACTAATTCAATATACCAATCACAAAAATCACCCCAGATAAATTCATAAAGACCTTTAGCCGCTTCCCCCAAACCATAATTATCCAAATAATCACAAGTTTGCTGTACAGTCTGATAAAAACGAGACAAAATCCAACGGTCAACTAATTCTAATTTATCCGCTTCTGGTTCCCCTAATTCTTGAGGAGTTTTCCCCCCCAAGTTAATCATGACAAACCGGGCAGCATTCCACATTTTATTAGTAAAATTCCGAGACGCTTCTACCGATGCAGACTCATCAGTTTCGCGGTTATAATCCATCCGTACATCTTGCCCTGCCCCGGCAGTTTCTCGCATTAAAGTATAACGCAAAGCATCAGTACCATATTTTTCAATTAGAACTAATGGATCGATACCATTACCAAGAGATTTAGATTGCTTTTTACCCTTTTCATCTAACATTAAACCGTGAATATAAACCGTTTTAAACGGCATTTTGTCAGTCAATTTTACACCCATCATTGCCATTCTAGCTACCCAGAAAAAGATAATATCAAAACCAGTAGAAAGGGTGCTAGTCGGATAATATTTTGCTAAATCTGGAGTATTCTCAGGCCAGCCCAATGTAGAAAACGGCCATAAACCCGATGAAAACCAAGTGTCTAGCACATCTGGATCTTGTTCAATTTTGACATCATCGCCAAATTTTGCCTTTGCTTTTGCCAATGCTTCTGCCTGTGAGTGGGCGACAAAAACAGGAGTGTGATCGGCGATTTCGCCATTAGTTTCGCTGACAGCATACCAAGCCGGGATTTGATGTCCCCACCACAGTTGCCGAGAAATACACCAGTCTTTAATTTTTACCAACCAGTCGCGATAAACTTTTGTCCAACGCTCAGGCACAAATTTAGGTTGATTGTGTTTGTCAAGAAATTCTAGGGCTTTCTCTGCCAAAGGTTGAATTTTAACAAACCATTGAGTTGATAATAGGGGTTCGACGGGCACTTTACCGCGATCGCTGTAGGGAACGCTATGACTATAATCCTTTATCCTAACTAAAACATCTTTTTCCTGCAAAGATTTGACAACATTTTTCCGCGCCTCAAAACGGTCTTGCCCTACAAAAGGTCCGGCATTTTGATTCAAACTGCCATCTTTATTCATAATATTAATAAATGGCAGGTTGTGACGTTTACCCATTTCAAAATCGTTAGGATCGTGGGCAGGAGTAACTTTGACGCAACCTGTACCAAATTCAGCGTCTACCAACTCATCAGCAATAATAGGTATTTCCCTGTCCATGATTGGTAGAGTAACAGTGTTACCGATAATTTGTTTGTAGCGATCATCATTAGGATTAACAGCGACAGCGGTATCACCCAACATTGTCTCCGGGCGAGTAGTAGCTACTTCCACATAACCACTGCCATCAGTGAGTGGGTAACGAAAATGCCAGAGATTGCCATTAACTTCCTTGTTTTCAACTTCCAAGTCAGAAACCGCAGACTGACTAGCAGGGCACCAGTTGACGAGATAGTTACCGCGATAAATCAGGCCTTGTTCGTAGAGGCGCATAAATGCCTCAATGACAGCTTTTGACAAACCTTCATCTAGGGTGAAGCGTTCGCGAGTCCAATCTGTGGAAACTCCCAGGCGACGCAGTTGGTTAACAATTGTACCTCCAGATTTAGCTTTCCACTCCCAAGCACGTTCGAGGAATTTTTCGCGCCCAATATCGTAACGGGTTTTGCCTTCCGCTTTGAGTTGACGTTCGAGAATAGTTTGAGTAGCGATGCTCGCGTGGTCAGTACCAGGGAGGTAGAGGGTGTTATCACCGCGCATTCGATGGTAACGAATCAGAGCATCGATGAGGGAGTTATTGAAAGCGTGGCCTGCATGGAGACTACCTGTAACATTGGGGGGAGGAATAACGATGCAGTAAGCTTTGCCTGGATGCTTGGGGTTAGCTTTGAAGGTATTATTTTCTTCCCAGTATTTTTGCCATTTAGCTTCCGTAGAGAAGGGATCGTATTTGCTTGGTAGTTCTGGTATGGTTGTTGTCATAAGATAAAATTATATTTTTGAACATTGTTTGATTGTTCCTAACATTGTGCCACAATGTCAATCTTCTGATCTAAACGAAAAGCAACCAAAATGACAGACAAAATTCCAGAAATTACTATATATACTGATGGTGCTTGTAGTGGCAATCCCGGCCCTGGTGGTTATGGAATTGTACTCCTTTCTGGCCAACATCGCAAAGAATTATCTGGAGGTTATAGATTAACTACTAATAACCGGATGGAATTAATGGCAGCAATAGTGGGACTTCAAGCTCTGAAATATCCCTCTTTAGTGACTCTCTATACTGACTCTAAGTATATTGTTGATGCGATTACACAGGGTTGGGCGAAACGTTGGCGGGAGAATAATTGGAAACGTAATAAAAAAGAAAAGGCAATGAATCCCGATTTATGGGAAAAATTATTGGATTTATACAATCAACATCAAGTAGAATTTTATTGGGTGCGTGGTCATTCTGGAAATGTAGAAAATGAACGTTGTGATAAGTTAGCAGTGCAAGCATCTCAACAATCAGACTTACCGCCTGATCCTGGTTATTAGAGTTAGGAAGGAAAAAGAGCAATATTTGACTTTTACCAGTTGCCAAATTACAGAGATAAAAATTTTCGTGGCTACAGACAAAAATGGGTTATAGCAATAGTCTTGTTGATTTATAACTAATAAATCTGTAATAATTTATACTAAATTGGGGCAAGATTAAGTTAAATGCTGATACTCATCAGAGGGGAGCACTTGTTAGCCCATGGGATAGGCTTCTAGCCTGTCCCTTAGTTATGATATATTTCTTGTCAAACAAATAATTTATATTTTTGCTCAAAATATTGAATAATAATTCAATTATATTTAGTCAAGGCAAGAGGGAAGAGGCATATATGCAAAAGTAGATCCGCGGCTGTAAATTGCGTTTTGGCACTTCCCTACATGAATGTGTAGCCACGCAAAAACGGCTGTTACTGACATCAAAGGTGATGCTTTTTATCCCCCACCATACGCCTTCTCCAGGGAATTGGAGGTCTAAGATCAAGAATTGGTATTATTTGGCTTTAAATGGGTAAGTATTGGTGCGACCTGAACTGGTCGTCTGAAATAGGACACATGATTTTCTAATAATTTTCACTTATAACTGCTCACGGAAAAGACTCTATGAGTCCGGCTACTCCTGGAGTAAGTAATGAAACAAGAGGAATGCAAGCCCCGTTTGAGCCTGTCGCCGACATGTTGAGCCTGTCGCCGAAACAGGGAGCCGACAGGCTCAAAGTAACCGAAACCACTAGGGATTAAGTGGTTAGGAGCAAGAGGGAAAGAGATGGAAAGGTGAACATAGTCGCGCGTTGCTGATTAAACTGCGTTACTCCCAAAACAGCCAAATTATCCCTGAAAGGCTGTGACCAAAAGGTAAGGAGGTGGTACAGATGTTCAGTACTCATCTGTATGTGAAAACAAAATCCCGACCGCAGAAGAGGCAACCACCTTTTCATGTCGGCGACAGGCTCAACCACCTCAAAAACTTCAGACGAAACAACAGGGTGAGCAATTCAGAGTCTCAAGGGAAAGGTCGAAACCTTGAGTAGGTCAGAGGCAACAAAGACGGAACTCTCTGTCGAGTCAAGGATGGAAGAAAAAGCGTTTGAGCCTGTCGCCGAAATGCTGTTCTGTAATGGAATAGATAGGGATACTCTTCGAGAAGCCTGAGCCTACAAAATTTGTCCCTGACCGAAAGGAAAGCAAACTTCTTCTGGGTCTTATACGAATAGAAACGAAGACAAAGAAACTTAAGGTCGATGCAAGTTGGATGTCAAAAAAGGACAAAGGTCGTCAAAGAACAATCAGAATGGAGCCAGATTAACTGGAACAAAACCAGAATGATTGTTAAGAATCTACGTCAAAGAATCTTTGTAGCAAGAAACTTGGTCAGTGGAAGCAACTACGAAGACTGCAGAAACTGCTAACTAAATGTCGCTCAAACCTATTACTTAGTATACGACAAATTACTCAGGCTAACGCAGTCAAGCAAACAGCGGGAATTGATAAGGAGGTAATAAATACACCCTAGAACCCCAATGGGAAACTCTGTTTCCCATTG